>JASFJF010000471.1:0-3481 GCA_050122255.1 Desulfobacterales bacterium | reverse complement strand
GTGCTTTGGTTGTTTACCCACTATACACGAATCGGTCTGGCCCTGCGAGGGATGGCGCAGGACGAGCGGGCCGCCATGATGCTGGGTATCGATTCGGACCTGATGGCGCTTGCGGCCATGGGCTTTGGTTCCATGCTTGCCGCCCTGGGGGCCGTCGTGCTGCTTCCTCTGGGGAATATCGTCGTCGAAGCAGGCTATAACGTTCTTATTTTGGCCATTGCAGTCTGCATTGTCGGCGGCCTGGGCAGCTGGATCGGCGCCGTGCTGGCGGCGTTTATTATCGGTTTTGCCCAGATTTTAACCGTTGTCTACCTGGGGGCCCATTATCAGATGGTGGTCGCCTTGCTGGCGATCATCATCACGCTGATTTTAAGACCCTCCGGTCTTTTTGGACTTCAGAAAGAGCTGGAAGAGCGCGTATGAATTCATCAAAAGAGCAGCGTCGCAAGGAACGCTTGGATCGGGGCATCAAGGTCCGATCTGAAGGCATCTACGCTCTAATGTCATGGCGGGAGCTGTCATATCTGTTCCTACCCAGGGTAGCGCTGATCGGCGGCCTGTTGATTCTGCCGCTGGCAATGCCATCCATGTACTGGCAACGGGTGATATCCATCGTTTGTATTTACGCCTTACTGGCATTGAGTTTTGATTTTCTGGCACATTACGTGGGTTTGGTGTCTTTGGGCGGTGCATTTTTTATTGGAACGGGCAGTTATATTGCTGCCATTCTCAACACGTCGTTTGGATTGTCGCCCATTTTTACCATTCCAATTGCAACCCTGCTGGGCGCGGTTATCTGTACCGTTCTTTTGCTTCCGTGTCTCCCGTTGCGGGGCGTTTATTTTGCAATCGTCACCTTGATGTATCCGCTGCTGCTGGCGCGGGTTATCGAAGCACTGGATATTCTCGGCGGAACCGACGGGATTGTCGGCATCGAAAGTTTTGCTAACCGTTGGATGGAGCAATATTTTATTATCGTGATGGTGCTGGTCCTGCTATTCGGCACCCGTCGATTGGTTAACCAGGATATCGGCCTGGTTTTCAGAGCGGTCAAAGACAATGATCAGTCGGTCCGGGCTTCGGGAATGAGCGTAACCTACTACAAAACCATAGCGGTATTCATCGCATCCGGGATCGGTTGTCTGGCAGGTGCTTATCTGGTTCATTTGTATATGTGGGCCGGCCTGTCGACATTGGCCCTGGATTTTTCAATTCTGCCCATCGCCGCCACCGTCATCGGCGGCTCCGGAACCCTGGCGGGACCGGTTCTGGGCGCCTTTATTCTCGTGCCCATTTCAGAATTGCTGCGGGCATTCGGGACCCTGCGCATCGTATTTTATGCCCTGATTCTGCTGGCATTTATTATTTTCCGCAGTGAAGGCCTTATGGTTTATGGCCAGCGCAAATATCATCAATTTGAGAAGTGGATTAAAGTATGAGCACATCGACGATACCGATGCTGCAGATCAAAGAGGTAACCAAAGCCTTTGGGGGTATCCATGCCTTAAATGAGGTCAGTTTCGATCTGCACGAAGGTGAAATTTTGGGCATTATCGGCCCCAATGGATCCGGCAAGACGACCCTTGTGAACTGCATTACCGGTTTTATTGAATTGACTGGCGGTGAGGTGCTTTACATGGGTAAGAAATTATCCGGCAAGCCCCCGCATAAGATTGCCGACATGGGGATCACACGTACCTTTCAGATCATGCGCCCGTATTACAGCCTACCAGCGTATAAGAATCTGGTCATTCCCCTTTTTTCACCGCGCGCCAAACGGACCGGCGGCTGGAGAGGCGGCGGTAAACTGGGGGATCGCAATACGGTTAGCATCGATATATTGGAAGAATTGGGCTTTGAGCGCGAATCCTTTGTGCCTTATAAAATGGCGTCCAATTTACCCACCGGCTACCTCAAGCGCTTAGAGCTCGCCCGCTGCCTGGCGTTAAATCCGAAGGTGATCATCTGTGATGAGGTCTTTTCGGGGCTGAGCATGAGCGAAATTGCCAGCATGGTGCCACTGGTGGAGCGGCTGCAGATGGAGGGCATCACTCTGATTATGATCGAACATCGTCTCAGGGAGCTGTTTCAGGTGGCCAGTCGGATCATGGTGCTCAATTTCGGTGAGAAACTCATTGAAGGCACCGCTGAGGAAGTCATGGCCGACGAAAAAGTAAAAGCAGCCTATTTCGGATCCGAAGAAGTCGAGGAGGTAATGGCGCATGCTTGAGGCGAACCGGCTGATGGTGTTTTATGAAAACATGCTGGCCCTCAACAACGTCAGCATCAGATGCGAAAAAAATCAAATTGTCGGCGTCTTCGGCGCCAACAGCGCCGGCAAGTCCACCCTGATGTACACCCTGTCGGGTATCATGGAAGATATCCGCAAAAAGGAAGAAATGGCCGGTGGCGAGCGCATCAGTGTTCTGGGTGACATTACCTATCTCGGTGAAGATATTACAGGTCTGAAGCCCAGTAAACGGGCCAAAAAAGGAATTGTGCTCTGTCCGGAAAGACGCAGAATCTTCAAGGAGTGCAACGTCCTCGATAATTTGCGGATCGGCGGGTATCTGGCAACACCGGCCCAAGCCAAAGACACGCTGGAATATGTATTTAAAGTCTTTCCGGCGCTTGAAAAATTGCAAAAACGAATTGGCGGGTTTTTAAGCGGCGGTGAGCAGCAAATGCTGGCCATCGGCAGAGCGCTGATGGCGCAGCCGAAACTGTTGCTGCTCGACGAACCGCTGTTGGGGCTGAGTCCCTTGATTCAGGCGGTCTTGGTGCGGGCCACCAAAGAAATTCGAGATGAGATGGGCCTATCCATCATTGTGACCGAACAGTATGCCCGGCCAGTCTTGCCGATCGTCGACTATGCCTTTATTTTAGAAAATGGAGCGGCAGTGCTGGAAGGCACGCGCGAGGAATTGATGAATAATCCGGATGTCAGATCCGCATATTTCGGGGTATAAAAGCTTTCAATAAAATTAATTGCTAGCATTATCATCTATTGTGGCATGCACCCTAAAAATCAGCCTACTTCATCGCAAGGATTATTAGCATTTGCACACCGGCGTTCAAAAAATAACCTGACCACCTGTGTGCTTCCAAATCATCAGGAGCTTATCGCCGCAGGGAGTTTGTAGCTGAATGAGTCAAACGACAACAAACCTGGGAAATGAATTGACTTTTACGCGTTTCGATCAGATGAGCGAGCGTTATCCGGATAATACCGCCGTTGTCTATTTGGGACAACGCTTTTCATTTTCCAGGATCAGGGAACTGAGTGAACGCTTTGCCGGTGCGCTGCAAGAATTGGGTGTTAAAAAAGGCGACCGAGTGATGATTTACATCCCCAATTGCATTCAATGGGTCATCGCATTTTTGGGGATCCAGAAAATGGGAGCCGTGCTTGTACCGGTGTCCCCCATTTATACATCCCATGAACTCGATTATATGATCAAGGACTCCGGGGCCGAAACCA
>JASFJF010000470.1:0-3489 GCA_050122255.1 Desulfobacterales bacterium | reverse complement strand
TTCGGTCCAATCTACAACCTAAAATGTCTTTTGAGTGCAGGTTTTTTCACCGGGCGCTCTTTGAGTGGATTCATCGTTACTCCAGAACCAACATCAGGTAACGTTTCCACTGGACGGGTTATTAAAAACTTTCCTTGTTGGATCCAATTCTTTAAATCCTGGGCAATTTCTCTGGCTTTGGGCAAACTAGACAAAGCCGCGGTTCTTATCTCTTTACCTTTGATTGAAATTTTTCCACTTCTCAGCTGGGCATAGCTAACCTGAGCCATCGGTTTGCCCTTAAACTCGGGGTAATCTTCGCTATAATCAACTACTGGGGCTACGATGTCAGCATCACTTATAGCGGTTGCTTTTACCATTTCTTTATCCAAAATAGGAATGGGTATTCCAATTCCCACCGCAATAGACGCTCCATAACCCGTCATAGATGCACCTCTAAGGAAAGCAGGATTCATCGTTTTCATATCTCCCATAAGGGCAATTGTTCCGGCACCCGCAGTTGGTACGCCATTGTCAGTCCGCTTTACTTCCGGATCATGCTGAGTCCCATAATAGACCACATATCCGACGCCACCTCCTAAAAATATTCGGGTCCCAATCCCAATTGTTCGATAGTGGGGATCATTTAAAAGAGGACTCAGTTGACCGGCGGAACAATAATTAGCGTTATTCATGTTGGGTCGCAAAATACCCATATAGGTATAAATAGGTTTTTGGGAGTTGGCATTTATGGCAACATTGTAGTTTTGGTAGGCATTGCGTGGATTGAGTAACGTTGCTGAATTTAGATCCTTTATGTTAATCCAAGTTGATATTTCTCTGCGGGGATAACAATCTGTACCATAGGATGTAGCTTCAAACAGTATATCTTTACCCGCCACTAAGTCTTCAATTACGTGTCCTCCCCCATAACTAAATCTACCCGGGTGGACTTTATTAGCTGGATCGTCGTCCGGAATTGCTGTCGCCCCCAGATAAAGATCCACCGCAGCAATTCCACAATAAGCGCTCACTCCATTTAGCCAGGCCTTTTTATAGTTCATTTTTGGCCTGGTATGCCCGGTATTCAGCAAAGCTCCCGAAGAGCACATCGGGCCAAAAGTCCCAGTTGTCACAACGTCTACTTCTTCGGCAGCTCTCTTAGCCCCTTTCTCTTTTACAATATCGATAATCTCTTCTGCCGTAACGACAACAGCTTTTCCTTTCCGGATCTTTTGGTTTATTTCTTCGTATGTCTTGGTCATAATTTATATCCTTCTACTTTTGTGACGTGGCCACGTGCTGGTCGACAGATTCAAGAGCTCCAAACGGACAAGCAGGAATGCACAGTCCACAGGCCACACATAGCTCGTGCCGAAAGTGTACTAATCCTGTTTGATTAACAATAAGAAGTGCATCTGGAAAGCATTGACCCACACAAGACCCACAGTGGGTGCATCTTGCTTCTTGCCAAATCAAATTCTTTCTTGGGAAAACTAAACGAACCCCAATTTGATTCAGATAATCCAGCGCTTTACTTACTTTGTCCTTTACGCCTTCAATATGCACAAACATGGTGCCAGCCTCTTCGGGTGTCACTCGCGCATGTAAAATGTTGACCGACACATCATAGTCCCGAATTAAACCGGTAATAATGGGTTTGTCGACCAAAGAAGCTCCAAAATGTAGCAAAACACTCTTTTTAACCATAGTTGACCTCTCTTATGCTTCAATGAAGTACTAAGTAATTTCAACCTCACCCCAGATACCTAATTTGTCTTTTAAGGCAACAATGATCCCCAAAATATTCCGGTCATCAGATGCTTTTTGAATGACCCGGCCGATATCTTTCTTGTGTTTGACCTTGTTGCCCATGGCGGTAGCAGCTGCATCAGCTTGGCAGGCTGTTTGAGATACAACACATACGGCATCTGCTCGGCCTTGACTATATGAATGACCCACGGTTCCGCTTGAAGTACACACTCCAAAGGAGCTGTCACTTAACGTGGGTTTAAATTTCAACTTTCCCGAAAACGGTGAGTTTTCGCCAGCATAAAGGGTAAAGACAGTTGGCTTGCGGGTATGGACGAAAATATCACCTCCATTTTCAATAATGACGTCGGTCTGACTTCTCATCAGTTGCTGTCCAACACAATCTGCTACCGCCCCTGCTACGGCAGCCATCGGACCGATATCATAATAAGATGATACTTCTGCCATGCGGAAAACAATCCAGGGAGCATTACCTAAAGGACGATGTGCAACCCGGCTAGTTAAAAAGGTTGGATCACGACGAATGTATGATTCAAGGTCGTTTCTAACCTCATGTAAAAAGCCACGTCCAAGCCGGGTAACATTATGATTTGCCAAAATAAAAAGGTCGCTTTCTCCTGCACAGACTCGCGTCGTAACGAGATCATCTGCCTCAATTAAACTACGATATGTACGCTCCTGATACATTAAGCTGGCATTTTACCGCTCTGGATCTGAAATGCAAGTATCAATGTAGGTTCCTACCCTCAGATGGGATCGATTTTAAGATTACCCTATGAAATGTGCAATAAATTTTAAAGGGGTCTAAAGATTCGATAAAGACACCTTGTACGTAACAAAATGAACTGCTAAAAAAGCGTAGGTTTGTCATGAGCAATCCGCAACTCAATCCGGAAATGGACTGCGCAATGCGCCGGTTTGAGAGTCTTACATAAGTGTAAATATTTGCGGTCAGATTCGGTCCCCCCAACCATAAATTGAAATAAGTGTTGCTGCTGAAATAAGAAGCCAAGGTTTAGCGAAACATTAGCAGAATCCCCCTCGGTTTGCCGCGGGGAGCTTCACTCACGATGTAAACGAAAGGCAAACGAGATGAGATTAAGCAACATGATCACTGCTGTGGATACCCATGCAGGCACTCCGATGCGAGTTATCACGGGTGGCGTCGTCGACCTACCGGGCGTAACCATTTTCGAGAAAATGAAA
This sequence comes from Desulfobacterales bacterium, assembly GCA_050122255.1. GTDB lineage: Bacteria > Desulfobacterota > Desulfobacteria > Desulfobacterales > JAHEIW01 > JAHEIW01. The sequence goes on along the minus strand of JASFJF010000470.1, from coordinate 531 downwards.
TGGCTGCAAACCGAGGGTGATGAACTCCGCTGCCGAATGTTGAGAGAACCCCGCGGCTATCCAGCCATGTGCTGCAACCTGATTTTACCGCCCTCTCATCCGGAGGCTGACGCTGGTTTCATAATCATGGAGCAGACAGAATACCCTGCAATGTCTGGCGGCAATACAATTGCGGTAGCCACTGTTCTGCTGGAGACTGGCATGCTGCCAATGCAGGAGCCAATGACAGAACTTTTACTGGAATCACCAGCGGGTTTAATCCCGGTACGGGCGGAATGCTCACAGGGTAAAGTGACACAGGTTATTTTTCAAAATGTTCCGGCTTTTGCAATACATATCGATGCCAAACTTAATGTTCCTCATTTGGGCAAGGCTAAGGTGGATGTCGCGTGGGGCGGCATGTTTTATGTGATCGCAGAAGCCAACCAGTTTGATCTCGAACTGACGCCTCAAAATGGTGCTAAAATTGCTCAAATTGGTGAAATGCTTCGCTCTGCTGCGAGTGAACAGCTGCCGACAGAGCATCCCGAC
>JASFJF010000469.1:0-3497 GCA_050122255.1 Desulfobacterales bacterium | reverse complement strand
TGATCATTTTAAAGCCTTTTTCCCACACCTGGCCGCCCCAGGCCTTTTTCATATATTCAGCCGCCTTTTTTAGATCGAAATCATACACCGGTACCTCTTTGTGATACGGCAAACCCTCAACGTTGGGGCTGGTAGGCATAATGACCAGGCCATGAAATACGTCTTGTTTGTAAGTCTCACGGTCAAAGGCATGCAGAAATGCTTTGCGGACATTAATATCGGTGAAGAAATCCGGGGGAATACCGTTGCCGTCCAATTTGCCGCTGCCAATATTCGGATTGCCGGCCGGATTGATGCTGCGGCAGAACATACCGGCCGTGAAACCCAACTGGGGCACCTCGTAGATACGGAGCCCCTTCATGGCTTTAACTTCCGGTACGTAGGGCGTATCAACCACCACGCGGTCGGCATCGCCATTTTGAAGCATCAGCTTGCGGGTGCTCCATTCTTTGACGTATTTGACGATAGCGGTCTTGATTTTAGGCCGGGCACCCCAGTAACCCTCAAAGCGATCGAATATAAACTGCTTGGCCGGTTCCCACTGTTTAAGCTGATAGGGCCCGGTGCCGTTTTCGATTTTTTGCAGCGGTTCGTGCCCGGGTGCCGGATTGTTATATCTGGCGGCATTTTGAATGTTTCCATCCCAGCACCCTTGGGCAATACACCAATCTTGATCGACAATCGAAGCGGCCGTGTAACACAGGATGCTCATTAAAGGCGGGTAAGGTTTGGGCAGATGAAAAACGACCGTGTCGCCTTTTACTTCAACGGCCCGGTCGATGGTGTCAAACACTCCGGGTATGATTTTACCGTCCTTGTCCCGGGTCGAGCCCTTTCCGGTCAGGGCCTCGAGCAACATCCACATGGGCCCGCCGTCCTGATCCAGAATCATATGACGCTTGAAAGAATAAACTACATCTTGCGGCGTCAGTTCACCCCCGGCATGAAATTTTACACCCTTGCGAATCTTGAACGTGTACGTCTTGCCATCGGCCGAGATGCCGCCATTTTCCACTGTCGGAACCTCGGCAGCCAGCAGCGGCACGAATTTTTCCGTGGAGCTCCCGTCAAAGAAGATCAAGGTTTCATACATATTCCAGATCCGCATGGATCCGGCAACATCATAGGATGCGCCCGGATCTATAGTCTGCACCGTCCGGTAGTCGGCCAGCACAAAAGTATCCGGGTTTTTGACTTCGGCATCGACACCGACCGCCCACAGGACCAATGACAGGCAGCTTAAGAAAGTTAATAATCTTTTCATCCTTGACCCCCTTTCAGTTAGCGGTGAATGCTTTGTTTATGTTTTATCCGGATCGAAATGTCAATCAATAAGATCTGGCGCAGCAGCGGTCAGACAGGCGTTTGGTGGATGATCTCAATATTGATTTGACAGGCTTTTGACAATCTTCTATCTTGAAAAATTCATGGTATGCTTTTGAGTCTACGACCACCCGCACAGCGGGTTTCTTGGATTATACTGCCTAATCGGGAAAAGGCAGGGGCGTGGAGTGCCCCGGTCGTTGCGGGTGAAACCGGGTGCGAGGCATCCGGTTTTTTGAAATCCAATCAACACCGCAAAGAGGCATCAGAATGGCGAGCCCGTTCCCATTTGAGTCCATGATCGTTTTTGGCTGGCTGGCCTGCATGCTGATCGCAGGTGTGGTTCTTAGAGCCAAGATTTCTTTTCTGCAGCGTTTTCTTTTCCCCAGCTGCCTGATCGGTGGCGTCATCGGATTGATCCTTGTTCACACCCCGCTCATCAATATTGCCGTTTTCGATCTGGAAACATTTGCCTATCATTTCTTTAACATTTCTTTTATTTCGGTCGGGCTGACCTATGACCAAAAGGATAAAAACGCGTCCTCCCGCGACAAGAGCCATATAAAGGGTTCGGCCTGGATGGCTCTCGTTCAGGGCTCGTGCTTCGGGCTACAGGCAGCGCTCAGCGGGCTGCTGGTGGTTATTTTCGGCATCCTGGGCCTGAAGCTGTTTCCAACGTTTGGATTTCTCGTGCCTTTGGGATTTGAGGAAGGGCCCGGCCAGGCTTTGTCGGTCGGCAAAGTCTGGGAAGGTTTCGGCTTTGCGCAGGCGGCAACCCTGGGCTTAACTTTTGCAGCCATTGGATATTTCTTTGCCTTCTTTGTGGGCGTACCGCTTGTTAACTGGGGAATCCGCAAGGGGCTGGCCGCACATGGGACCCAGGACATTTCCCGCGATGTTCTGACCGGCATCATATCCAAAGAGCATCAGGCCCCGGGCGCCGGCAGGCTTGCCCTGCACACCGGCAATATTGATTCGATGGCATTTCAGGCCGCGCTGGTCGGTCTGGTATACCTGGTAACCTATGTGTTTATAAAATATGTCGGCATGTTGCTACCCGCGGATGCCGCCAGGATCCTATGGGGCTTTTTCTTTGTGTTCGGGCTTCTGTTTGCGGTCCTGATCCGAAGGGGCATTCACGCATCAGGGCGCATCCATCTGGTTGACTCCGGCATCCAGCGACGCATCACCGGTTGGTCTATCGATTTTTTGATGGTCTCAACCATCATGGCTATTCAATTGATGGTGGTATGGAAATACGTTTTGCCCATAACCATCATCTCTGCCATCAACGGCTGTCTAACAACGCTGTTTGTGCTGTTTCTCGGAAAAAGGCTGTTGGAATATAATTTGGAGCGAACAGCCGCCATCTACGGAGCGGTAACCGGGACCGTTTCCTGCGGTCTATTGCTGTTGCGGATTGCGGACCCGGAGTTTAAGACGCCGGTGGCCATCGAAATAGCCGTCATGAATGTCCTGTCGATCATCCCGATTGGAGGTTGTCTGCTGCTGGTCAATGCCCCGGTCTGGTGGAATTGGGGGGTTGGAACGACATCGATGGTCTTTTTGGGTGTGATGGCGGCCACGCTGGCGCTGATTCGCTTGCTCAAAATGTGGGGGCCACCAAAGTTTTAGCTGACCTTTGAAATTAGATATACTCGTGTATCCTCGGGCATCGCCGTAAATTGAAGCCGCGTGTGTGGGTCTGTTGAGCGAGCCGGTGATGTATCCGGCGGCAACACCTTGGCGTACCATTCTGAGAGCTGACGGGTTTCAGGGGCTGCCAGTAAAATTCTCAGATTGGTATAAGCGGCCAGCATCCGGTCTAAAACCACCTCGGCCACATTCCCTCCAAGGTGGGTAATGCGGCCGTCAATTGCCGTGTCGGAAACGGTCTTGCCTTCCACGAGAAAACACTGGATCGCAAGAGGCGATTTTAAGCGAACCAACGGGACCGCCTTTTTTTCCGGTAAAAAAACCTGATACGGTTCTCCAATGCCGGCGATATTATAAAGCGTCACCGGCGCATCGAGACCTTTAAATTTAACCACCTTGGTGCCCTCAATTTTAAGCTCCACCCGGATGCGATCACGGGTGGTGGGGCTGATGAGGATCTGTCCGCCAATTGTAAACGATTCGATGCGATAGGCCGCATTAATGGGCGTACCGACGGC
>JASFJF010000468.1:0-3497 GCA_050122255.1 Desulfobacterales bacterium | reverse complement strand
TTTGCTACATGGATTGTGCCTATTGTATCCTGCAGACCTATTTTCATCCGCCGGTCTTGGAGTATTTTGTGAATCATGAAGATCTTCTGGCTGAACTCGATACGGTATTGGCGTACAAAAGCTTATTTCGAATCGGAACCGGTGAGTTCACCGACAGTTTGATCTGGACATTGTGGACCGATGTCGCAAAGTTACTGGTCGATCGTTTTGCCGCTCAAGAGCACGCTGTTTTAGAGCTCAAAACCAAAACAACCGCTGTCGAACAGCTGCAGGATCTAAATCACAATCGCAAGACCATCACGGCCTGGTCGCTGAATACCCCTCAAATTATTCGAACCGAAGAGCGCGGCACAGCCTCCCTTTCTGCCAGGCTAGACGCGGCCGCCAGATGTGAGAAATGGGGATATCCGCTGGCTTTTCACTTTGATCCGCTTATCATATACGATGGCTGTGAACAGGACTACGCCCGTGTTGTCGAAAAGCTATTTTCACGCCTGTCGGCCCACAGTATGGTCTGGATCAGCTTAGGAGCATTGAGGTTCTCGCCAGCGCTTAAACCGGTAATCCAGAAACGCTTTCCGGATTCAAAAATCGTGTATGCCGAATTTATCAGAGGCTCTGACGGAAAGATGCGCTACTTTAAACCACTGCGAATCGATCTGTATCGCAAAATCATCGGATGCATCCGTCAGCATGCGCCGGATGTCGTCGTTTATCTGTGTATGGAGGATGATGAAGTCTGGCAAAAGACACTGGGTTTTAAACCCAATGATGCCGGCGGCCTGCCGAATATGCTGGACCTGAGTGCAGCTCGGCTGTGCAATCTTAAACTCGGCGAATGAGTGTCTGATCCAAAAAGCGTCTACTGCATGTCATTTGGTTGCTGACACCTCAAACCTGACACCTGAAGACTTTTAAATTGGCCAGAGGCCAGTTACTAAAAATATGAAACCCTATCTACGACTGACATTAATTTGTCTGCTGGTTCTGTTGATGGGCACCGCGTGTTCAGCTGATACCAATTACCGGGTGAAATGGGTTGCAGACGGAGACACGATTGTGCTGGCAGATGGCTCAAAGGTGCGCTATATTGGCATCAATGCGCCTGAGCTGCCGCGCGAAGACCATATTGGCGAGCCTTACGCCAATGAGGCCAAACGCTTTAATACTCGGCTGGTCAACAATAGAAAAGTGCGCCTGGAATTCGACATCGAACCAAACGATCGCTTCCAGAGACGCCTGGCTTATGTTTTTCTAAAAGATGGCACCTTTGTCAACGCTGAAATGCTTGCACAGGGCTACGCTTATCTGCTGTATGTGCGGCCGAATGTGAAATATCAAACCATCTTGCTGGCTGCTCAGCAGGCGGCGATGTCAGGCAAAAAAGGCATCTGGTCCAACTGGCACGAGCAAAGTGCAAACTATATCGGAAACAAGCGATCCCGCCGCTTTCATCTGGACAGTTGCGCATCGGGCAGGCGTATCAAACCCCAGAACCGAATCATCTTTAAAAAAAAATGGGATGCTTTTTGGGAAGGGTATGCACCGGCAAAACCGTGCCAGCCGGTGTTCACTATTCCAAGGAAATAGTTTGATTGCCGCTCATTCTGGCAAGTGGTTATTCATTTCTGGTTCCAAGCACCAGTGGGTTTCAGGTGTCAGTGTTCAGGTGTCGGGACTACGAACTTGATAAAAATTAGATTCCGCATGGCCTCTTTTTTCTGAAATCTGAAACCTGGCACCTGAACCGCCTTGGGCGCAACATGTGAACACTGAAAACCTGAGTCCTGAAACCTACTCAGGGCTGCCAGCCGGCCTTATTCTTGACTGCGCTTGATGTCTTCAATGATTTTTTCGGCGATCTGAGCGGGCACTTCATCATAATGTGAAAATTCCATCGTAAATATTCCCCGCCCTCCGGTCATCGAGCGCAAATCCGAAGCATAGCTTAAGAATTCCGCCATAGGCACCTGGGCATTAATCACCTGATTTTTTCCGGCAGTGTCCATGCCCAGAACTTTACCCCGGCGGCCGTTGAGATCGCCCATAATATCGCCCATGAACTCTTCCGGTGTGGTTATCTGCACTTTCATGATGGGCTCAAGCAGAGTCGGTGTGGCCGCTTCAACGGCCTTTTTAAATGCCAGGGAGCCGGCAATTTTAAATGCCATTTCGGACGAATCCACCTGGTGATAGGAACCATCATCCAGGGTAACTTTGAAATCCACCGTCGGAAAACCGGAGAGCACGCCTTTTTGAGCGGACTCAACGATGCCCTTTTCCACGGCCGGTATGTAGGTTTTGGGAATCACGCCGCCGACAATTGCATCTACAAATTCAAACCCGTTGCCGCGGGGCAGGGGCTCAATTTGAATCCAGCAGTCACCATACTGACCATGGCCACCGGTTTGTTTTTTGTGCTTGCCCTGCACCCGGGCTTTGCCTTTTATGGTTTCCCGATAGGGAACCTTAGGCGTATTCAGCTGTGCTTCAACATTGAACTTTCGTTTAAGTTTGTCCAACGCGGTTTCAATATGAATCTGCCCCAGTCCAGAGAGTAGGATTTCTTTTGTTTCGGCCACGCGTTCCAGTTTGAGGGAAGGATCTTCTTCCAGAAGCTTGGTTAATGAAATGAAAATTTTATCTTCATCCCCTTTGGATTTTGCAGTCATGGCAAAAGAGATTAGGCCCGGAAGCGGTTCTGAACAAGCATACTGAATTTTAGCACTGCTATCGCAAAGCGTATCGCCGGTAGCGGTTTCCTTTAACTTGGCCACTGCCACAATGGCACCCGGACCGGCCCCGGTTGCTGCTTTTTGCTCCTTGCCGGCAATGGAAAGCAGTTGCGTAAACCGTTCTTTGCTGTTTTTATTTGGATTGAAAAAGGTACCATCACCTCCCAGTTTACCGGAAACAACCCGGAATATCGTTAGCCGACCTGCATAGGGATCGGCCAGCGTCTTGATTACATACCCTGAAAAGGGCGCATTTTCATCCGGTGCTCTTTCAATTTGGTTGCCGCTGTCCGGATCAACGCCTTTCAGCGGTCCGCGATCGCTCGGAGAGGGTATACTGGTAACAATAAAATCCATTAAAAGGTCGATACCGATATTTTTGGTTGCTGATCCACAGATCACCGGCACGAAGATATGGGACAGCGTCCCCTTGCGCAGGGCAACGTTCAATTCCTCGTCCGATAGCGCTTCGCCTTCAAGATATTTCTCAATTAGACTGTCGTCCGCTTCAGCAATATTTTCTACCAAGGCCTCTCTTTCATTTTCCACCAGATCCACCATGTCGGCAGGTATGTCTTCTTTTTTTGCCTTGCCGTCGGCACCATAAACAAAGGCTTGATTGCGAATCAGGTCGACAATGCCTTTAAAGCCAGATTCAGAGCCAATAGGCAATTGCAATATGATGGGTTTGGGTTCGAAGCTGACCTTGACGTCTTCAAAGGTCCGGTTGAAATCAGCCCGCTCACGATCCAAGCGGTTGAT
>JASFJF010000467.1:0-3507 GCA_050122255.1 Desulfobacterales bacterium | reverse complement strand
GATCGACCATTATAGCCAGCTGTTAAATGCCTCTGGTGCAGACTATGCATCGCTGGTAACGGAAACGTATCAAAGCGCTGAGTCGTATTCTTCATTTTGTGATGCGCTGCAGGCGGCTGAAAAGACGGTTATGAACGCTGCACAACGAACGCTGGGCAGCAAGGCTGATACGGATACGGCCGCCAAAATAGAATCGATCAGCGCAAGCATGCGAGCGGCAGAAGTAAACAATCTATATCCACCCCAATCCCGGCCTTAAGATGCTGAAACGCAAAGAAAGCGACCATATCTACCAACACGCATATGTGCCGGAGCACTTAACCGAATACGTGAGGGCCGTCTCCGGCGGCGCGCCGCATTATTTTCAGGACTATCTTTGTTATCTGCAGCGAAACCATCTCCTCTTTATTGGATATCCGCTGGCCGACAACCCTGCAAAGCTCTCACGGGTATACCCGGCGGTCTGTGATTGGTTTAATCCACATTCCATCACCCTGGTTGCCGATGATCTGTCCGGTTTGCCGGAAGGCGAGGAAACCCAGGCGGCCGACCGATATTATCGCCTTGATTTGCCCTTAAAATCGCTGAATCCGGAAGTGGCTTACATGGTGCGGCGTGCACAAAGGGAGCTGAAGGTTGAGGTCGGCCAGTTTGGCAGGGAACACAATAAAATCATTAAAAATTTTGTCAGGCGGCGGGATCTTGGCGCCGCGCAGATCTATATCTTTAAGAATGTTGCGGCCTACATGAAACGGTCGACATCGACATGTCTGCTCGAGGCTCGCAGGTCGGGCCGGTTGGTTGCATTTTCAATCGTCGATCTGGGATCGGCTCAACATGCATTTTATCAGTTTAATTTTCGGTCCGCAAAAGTAAGCGTGCCGGGTGCCTCTGATTATCTGTTTTACGAAATGGTGCGCCTGGCGCAATCAAAAGGTAAACGGGCCATTAACCTGGGTCTGGGTGTTCACCCCGGCATCCAGCGCTTTAAAGAAAAATGGGGCGGCAAAGCGTTTTTAGAACATCGCTCGGTCTTCATTCAAAGGCAGCAAAAGGCTGATATAGGGAAGTTATCCAAGAAGCTGTAATTCAAGGTTCAATGGTTAACTTTGTGCCGGAAGGCCAGGAGGCTATAAGGCTTGAAAGCTTAAAAGCAAAAGAGTTTATGAGGTTGCAGACTTTCAAGCTTCCCAGCTTTCAAGCATCCCAGCGTCCCAGCCTTTCCAGAAGCAAGAAGCCAGGAGCCAATGATCTGAAACAATGAACGCCGAACCTTTGAACCTTAGGGATTTATGTGTAAATCCGATCTGCCTGGTCCCGGCGGACTTTCTGGGTGGTTTCTCTTACTTTTTGAAACCAGCGCCGGCGGTCCGTTTTGGTGCCCTTGCGCATGGAGCTAACGACCGCCTGAATCACATCTTCTTCCAGTTTTTGAAGGGAACTGATGTGGGCCAGGTACTGACCCTTGGCCGGAAAAATCTCCTTAATGATGGCGGAATAGTTGTTTTGCTGCGAATTGAATAGCGTCTGGTAATGGTTGATGAGGTAATTGATTTCAGGTAGCTGCCGGCGCCTGATTTTTTCAGTGTAAAAGCCTTTTTTCTCTTTGTTTAACACATCATGGGTTTTGATTTCAATCTGGCGCAATTCCCAGGCCTGATCCTTACCTTGATCGATATTTTTAGCAGCTTCAAACGCAAGCTGTTTGGTGTACAACATATTTTTGCGGGTAAAGCGCAGATTATTTCTGTATTTGAATAGACGATACAGATAGACAGGCAGCAGAACGATTCGCCAATCTACAGGTACTTTTTGATCTTCTAAAAGGTTGTCAACGATTTGATCGGCCTGGCGAATCTCATGTTTCCATATGGAACGATAGTTGCTCATGGTAATCTAAATGTAGCTATGCTGGCGCATGATTAAAAGATGTATAACCACGAAACCACGAAATCACGAAAGTTCGAAAATTTTGTGTTTTCGTGGTTATGTTTTATATATGTCACCGCTGGTCATATCAATCAGTTTTTGGGTCAGGCGGCAGGTTTGCTTTTGGTAGGGAAATGGTTAAAATATCTGCCTGTCTTAACAGACAAATGATTGCCTAATTTTAGATAATCCATCATGAAACCATACCTTTTTGAAGTCAATACCGTATCGCCCCTGATGCTGCTCAAGGCCCTGCTGCGGAAAATGCAAAAAAGAGGCAACGGTCGCATCATTGAATCAAAATCGTCAAAGAAGAGGCCCTGGCGGCTTTTCCAGGTGGAATCGGCGCTGGCCTGCAATTTAAAGTGTGTTATGTGCCCCTGGAGAGAGATCGCCAAAAAGGCTGAAAACCGCGGCTTCATGACGCCGGAGATCTGGACGGCAATCCGGCCTTATCTGGTTCGCGTGCAATCGGTTGATTTTACCGGCGGTGGAGAACCCCTGCTACAGCCCCTTCTGGCGCAGTGGATTTCAGATGCCTCGCAGGCCGGGTGTGAAACCGGCTTTTTATCCAACGGGTTGCTGCTGAAGGAGGACAAATTAAAAAAAATTCTCGCTGCCGGTATCAATTGGATCTGCATTTCCATGGATGGGGCCACCACCGAAATGTACAACAGGATTCGGGTGGGATCTGATTTTGATCGCGTCTGTGAAAATGTGGCCAATATTGCCAGACTTCGCAAGGGCCGCTCGCCGAAAACCATGATCAATTTTGTTTTGATGGGCATGAACGCTCACCAGATGCAGGAAATCATACAACTGGCGAAACGCCTTGGCGTCGATCAAGTCAATTTTAAACAGTGCGATGTTATTCGAGGCCAGGAGGGCAAGGGCTTTGGCCTTTTTGCTTCCGAGGAGACAAAAGAAATTCGCCGGTTGCAGAAATCCCTGGACAAAGCCCGGCGCTTGGCTAAAAAATTACACATCGAAACCACCGCTTTTGCGTTTACACCTCGGGAGTTGCCCGTCTGCGAGCAGGATCCGCGAAATTCACTGTTTATACGGCATGACGGCACGGTGGCGCCCTGCATCAACCTGGCGCTGGGCGGACCGACGACCTTCCTTGGAAAAGAAGTGACCATCGCCTCTGTGCATTACGGCAAGCTTCCGGGCGATGATTTAATGGATCTGTGGGAAACGAAAAGCTGCCAATTTTACCGCAAAAAATTTCAAGAAAGGGTTGAAAAATACGATAACTTCGTCATGAACGGCCTGCTGGGAGGCGCTGGCGGGAATCGAGCCAAGGTGCTGAAAGACGCCCGCAAGGCGATGCCAGTGCCACCGAAAGGGTGTAATGTGTGTCATTACCTCTACAACATATAGGGTTCAGGGTTCAAGGTTCAGGGTTCAAAGGTTCAAAGGTTGGGAGGAGCAAAGGCTCATAACCCAGAACCCAGAACGTTGAACCTTTGAACCTTATTTTAGATACCCGGAAAACATCCCGGGGCACGGACCATTAATACCGGTACGCAGGCTGAACGTAAAACCCTTTCGGCCACACTGCCCATCACCCAGCGG
>JASFJF010000466.1:0-3507 GCA_050122255.1 Desulfobacterales bacterium | reverse complement strand
AATATGTGGGGCCAGCCGCCCATGTTTGGTGATGCAGACCAACAGCAGCTGATTCAAATCGATACCGAGCCGACGAATATGGGTTTGAACCGGCCGGTCGATGTGCCTCTGGTGGGCGATGCCGCGGTCGTTTTAACCCAGCTCATAGAAGCGGTAAAAAGCCGCACGCAAAAGCGCAACCCCCATCCTAAAATTGATGAGTTGCGCACTGTGCAGGACGGCTGGCAACAGGAACTTGATGATGCGGTGGCTGATATGGAACGCTCGCCCATGCTCACCGGTCAAATTTTAAAAGTGTGCAATGATTTTTTCCCCGGTGATGCCGTCATGGCTATGGATGGGGGCAATACAACGCTGTGGAGCATTCATTATCATGTGGCCAGGGCGCAACGGTCGGTCGTGTATTCGATGAACTACGGTCACCTGGGCACCGGCCTGCCATATGCTATCGGCGCCAAGCTGGCCCGACCGGGCAAAACCGTATACTGCGTGACCGGCGACAGCGCCTTTGGATTTAACCTGCAGGAGCTGGAAACAGCCGTTCGGCACCAGTTGCCGGTCATCATCATCGTTGCGGTGGACGGCGCCTACGGCATGGAAAAATCTGCCCAGCGCCGGGCTTTCGGGCGCGAAGCCGAATGGTTCGGCCATGATCATGCCCCGGTCAGATATGATCAGGTTGCTGTGGCGATGGGGTGTCATGGGGAATATGTCAAAAAGGGCTCGCAGATTTTGCCGGCGCTCGAACGCGCCGTGAATTCAGGTAAACCGGCTGTCATTCATGCCGTTGTGGATCCTGAGGCAAATATTGACCCCCCGGGGCTGTGGCTCTGGGTGGCAGCACGCACCGGGAAAATTGAAATGTAAACTCACAGAGGAGCCTATGATCGACAGAACAGTGACGACGGTTATCGATGCGCAGAAATGCATCGGCTGCGAATTATGCGTGAAAGTGTGCCCATCTGATACGATCAGCATGCAGGATGGTAAGGCCCGGGTAAGCGGTGATCGTTCGTTGCAGTGCGGCCATTGCGTGGCCGTTTGCCCGGTTGATGCGGTAAGAGTGGGCGCAATCGATCCGCACAGCCTGAGCTTTGACAATTTTAACTTGCAAAATCGCTGGTTGCCCCACGGTGATTTTGATACGGCCCGCCTGGTTCGATTGATGGCCTCGCGGCGCTCGTGCCGCAACTATACCAGTCAGGTCGTCGATCGATCCCTCCTGGCAGATCTGGCCAAGATCGGGACCACGGCACCCTCGGGCACCAACTGTCAGAACTGGACGTTTACAGTTTTACCCGATCGGGTCGCTGTGAACGAGTTTGGCCGGCGCCTTGGTTCGTTTTTTACAAAGCTAAACCGGCAGGCCGAAAAACGCCTGCTGCGCAAAGGGCTGAAACTGATCGGCAAACCCGCCCTGGACCATTATTATCGCGAGCACTACCAGTCGGTCGATGACGGCTTAAAAGAATGGGAGCGAACGGGTCGCGATCTTCTATTTCACGGTGCTCCGGCGATTATCATTGTAGGGACCAAACCCGGCGGCAGCTGCCCGATGGAAGATGCCCTGCTGGCCACCCAGAATATATTGCTGGCCGCCCACAGCATGGGGCTGGGCACATGCCTGATTGGTTTTGCCGTTAGTGCGATGATTAATGATGCTGCCCTCCAACGGTTTGTCGGGATTCCGGCCGATGAAACCGTCTGCAGCGTGATTGCCATCGGATACCCGGATGAACAATATGAGGGCCTGACCGGGCGAAAAAAAACGGTGTTGCGGTATTTCGAAGTTTGATCGAATTATTGAAAGATGGGCTCATGCAAAGCCGCAAAGGCTCCAAGATTTTAATTTTATTATTCTCTTTGCGAGCTTAGCGGCTTTGCGCGAGGATTAATGCATTTTGATCGCTTTTGGATTTGTTTGTTTGCTGGGCAGGGCATTTGGTATTGAATTTGTTATTTTTGCAGGTAAGTTGTCAGGATCGACTTAAGCTTGTCGAAGTAGCCGACGTAAAAGTGGTCACAGCCGTCGATGATTTCAAGGTGGGCATGCGGGTTCCAGTTGGACATCAGAACGCGGATTTGCTCTTCAGGTGCGATGTCATCCCGGTTGCCGCTCACCACCAGCTCAAGGCTGTCTAAGGTGCCGACATCTCCAAATTCGACGAACCCCACCGGCGGCGAGATCATCAGCATGGACCCAATGGCGATGGGATCCTTGGCAATCAGCCGGGCATTGACCCAGGCGCCGAAGGAATAGCCGGCCAGCGCCACCTCACTGATGCCCCTTGCTTGAACAGCTGCGATGGCGGCGCGCACATCGTTTTGCTCGCCCTTGCCGTTGTCATAGTCCCCCTGACTGCCACCGACGCCTCTAAAATTAAATCGCAGGGTGGCATATCCGTTTTGCCGGTAAACTCCCTTAATGACTTCCACAACCGGGTTATGCATTGTGCCGCCGTACAATGAATGGGGGTGAGTGATAATCACGCCCCGGTCGCCGGCAGCGCAATGCCACAGGCCCTCCAGCTGATAACCATCGGATGGTATCGTCAATTTTTCTTCGATTGTCATCATCAGCCAACCGTATTGAGTGTGTTGATGATGTCGCGGCCAAATTCCTTTATCTGCCAGGCTTTGAGTACCTTCATCTTTGACAGACTGCCGATTGTCGCTGGCTTCTGCACCGCAATGGCACTGATCAGCGCTTTGGTGCAAATGATGGCCGGATCTATCTTCAGCTGTTGCGCCATCCGGTCCCGCCAGATACGGAGCTCTTTTACACGTTTGGCCACAATTGCGGGAACCGTCGGAGCGGTCTTACGGGGGAATCTGGGCAAATTTTTGGTGGGGATTTGCAGCGCCCCCGAAACGGCCGCGACGACACTTTTACCGTAGCGATCGATTTGTTTTGATCCCAGAATGTCGGTTTTTCTAAGTTTATTTAAATTCGAAGGACGTGTCTCAGCCAGTTTGAGCAGGGATTTATTTCCGATGATTCTGAAAAGCGGCTTGTCCTGTTGTTTTGCAATTTTTTGACGCATTCGCAGCAGCTCCTCCAGAACCGCCAGCCCCCTGGGGCCCAGCTTGCCGGCACCCTTAAAGCCGACGAACAGGGGTCCGGAATTGTTGTTAGTCGCTCTGACCTTGCTGAGATGCCGGCATTCCTCTTCAACCCAAGACAGGCGCCCTTTGGTTTTAAGCTCCTGGTGCAGATTTTTTGCCAGGGGAATCAGGTAGCGCACATCCTTGGCCGCATAAGCGATCATCTCTTGTGGCAACGGCCGTTTTGACCAATCTTTACGCTGGTATTTTTTGTCGAGGTGCACATTGTAACGTTTCTTGAGCACTGCCTCCAATCCGGTTTCTTTAAATCCCAAAAAACGGCATGCCAGCTCGGTATCAAAGAGGTTGTTAATGCTGATTTTGAAATCCCGATACAGCGAACGAATGTCATAATCGGCCCCGTGAAAGACCTTTAAAATGTCGGCCCGTTTAAAAACCGGT
>JASFJF010000465.1:0-3512 GCA_050122255.1 Desulfobacterales bacterium | reverse complement strand
CATCGAGATGGTCTGCCGGATCACTACCATTAGAAACTTCAATTCCATCTGCGATGCTGTCATCATCGGAATCATTATCTAATAGATTGACCGTCCCATCGCCGTCATAATCAAGATCCCACTTATTTCCCCAGTATTGCCACTCATCACCGTCATTTATGCCATCATTATCAGTATCCGATATATTGGGATCCGTTCCGAAAATATCGATCTCATCACCATCGTTTAACCCATCATTGTCTGTATCCGATTTGTTGGGATCCGTTCCAAAAATATCGATCTCGTCATCATCAGAAATACCGTCTCCGTCAGTATCAACCGGCGGTGGGTCAGAGTCAACCGGGTCAGAGTCAACCGGGTCAGAGTCAACCGGCGGCTGGGTGTTTCCCGAATTTGCACCTGCCTGAAAGTTCTGATGAACCTCTTGCAGGCTGAGGGCACGACCATAAACAGCGACCAGGTGCAGCTCGCCCAGCCAGGGACGATTCTTGGTCATCTCATTGGCCAAACCCAGGTGAAAGTTTGTTTGCCAGTTGGACAGATCGCCGCCAATGGTCCTGCTGGATACCTGGGTGCCGTTGACATACACTTTGGCAACACCTGCAGCATCACGGGTGTAAACTATATGGGTCAATGTTGTCTTCAAAGAGCCCCCCGGGGTGCTCAGCGATGGTCTGCCGTTTCCGTCAGTAGCGGTGGTGCGCAGACGCAGATCATAAGACGCGCTGCTCTGGCCCAGAGTGAAATTACGATAGCTGGTATCTTTGGATAGTGTTACAATGCGTGCCGGCCCCCCTTGGGTGGTGTTGGCCGGCTTGAGCCAGGCTTCAATGCTGATTTCGTTTGTAGCCCGGCAGGCATCGATAACCTTTGTAGCCGGACCGTCAGACTTTATCAGCGCAGCAGAGGTGACCGCCAGAGCGCCGGACAGCCAATTGACCGTCCCGCTGCTGACACTAAGGTCTAAGGGTGTCCCTGTACCCGAGGTGTCGTGGATGGTTGTGCCGCTGCCCTCATCAAAGGTGTAAAGTGCCCGTAAACCATGGGTTATACGGTTTCCCTCTTCTTCGCCGCCTGCGCCGCTCAACGCCACAGTATGGACCAGTTCTCCTGAATATACGCTTTTCAAACCATCTGAAGTATATGATCTGGCGGCAATATAATATGTGGCTCCTTCTTCAAGACCGGATATTGAGCAACTTGTGTTGTTGCCGACATCAAAGACATATTCATAGTTGCCACTGGAATTACCGTAGGCAACTTCGTAACCGGCAACCGGATCTTCAGGCGGATCCCAACCTATTGTAACTGCTGCCGTCCCCGCTACCGCTGCGCACGGCGCAAGCAAAAAAAGCAATAGCGGCAAAAGGCATAAGACATAAGGCAGACGGCGTACGGCGCATGGCACACGGAACGCATTCGTCCTATGGTCTGAAACGCAAGGCTTGAACCTTGAGTCTTGAACCTTGAACCGACTATTTTTTTTGGATAATTGATTTGAAACAGAATAGTAAAGTCTGCAGATTGTGAATAGAGTTGAAACCGAAATTGACAAAACAACACCTCCGTTGGATGCATCTTTTTTATTGATTGCCAAGCGAGATGCAGCCATGAGGGATGCTGCCTTCGCTCGACGGCCCTGCTGCCTTTCAATCTTGCACAGTTAAGGCCAGTAGCTTTGCGTCCCACCCTTTCGAGTGGTTTGCCCTTAGCGAGCTATTATTCTTTAACCGCATGGTTGTTGCGGTTTTTTTGTTTTTATTTCTTTTGATAAGATTAACAAGATATTTCATGATTATTTTTAAGCTTTTTAACCTTTAAACCCCTGAACCCAGAACCTTGTCGTGTATAGAGCAAAAGTGATGCCAGCGGTGCATCTTGTGGAATGTTTTTAATACATATCCGGGGACGAATCCCGAATATGAAAAATATCGATTAATTTCAATTTATTAAATTATAATAATCGTTAAAAATTTTTCAGAAATATCAGACCACAGATGTTTTTTGCTGGGGTGGAGCAAGAAAATGATAAAAAAAGTATGATTTTGTGCACGAAAGTTTATAGAAAGATATACATGCAGGAGAGCAGGCTATAAAGCTGGGGAGTGCGAGGACTATTCACCACAGACCCGCCCGCTGAACTCAGTAAATTTTCAAAATGAGATGTGAAGTTCCGTAGTTGCGGGGCCTCGCCCTGCGCCCCCGCATGGCGGGTTGGGGAACACAGAGTTTACTTAGATAAAGCTAATAGTTCATAGCTCAAAGTTGAATATTAGAGGAGCATAAAATTGGGACGCAGATAATCGCAGGTGTTCACAGATAAAAAACAATCAATCACGAAAACACTCCGGTTAAACAGGGTTCGAATTTAACAGGGCAAGCAAAAATTTAACAAAACGAAAATGAAAAATTCTTATTCATTTTGATACCGGTTCAATGCAGCCTCAAATGAGTTGCGATCTTGAGTAGTTTGTGAGCGGAAGTAAACATAACAGCACCACGATCCTCGGCAAGAGCCAAATAAAGGGTGTCATAAAGCCTAACTGATATATCCTGGCCAGGTCGAAGGCTCGCTGGATTAATGGCAGATGAGGAAAAGACGAATTGGTACTGTAAGAATATCCGCAAAAAGTCGGTGACTCTCATCGCCGGAAAGTTCCCCGGATGTCTGTTTTTTGTTGAGCACATTGTGAGCCTCTACCATCAAAAACTCCGGGGCGATAGCTGTTTTGATTCCGCGCTCGATTCCATACAGGAAATCATCGAAACCATCTGCCATAGGTCCATCCGGGACAAAAAGCCGTATTAATGCAGACGTGTCCACGGCACCGATCATCGTTCGCGGTCCTCACTTATCATTTTTACAGTATCTTTTTTTTGTCCCTGAATCAGCTTGCGCTAATCGGCAGCCTTGGCTGGTAACGATCGATTGCTCAGCTTTACTTTCTGTTCGAGGATTAGTTTGATTTTTTCCTTAAGACTGCGTCATTTTTCTTAGCCTTATCTTGCAATGCCATGGCCAGCTTCATTGCTCCCAGCCAATATGACCAATCAGCTTATCCTGTTATAAACATCGAAGGCGTCAAACGCTACGGCTTTAACCGGGACCATTTCACTATTTAGCGAAAAGAGGCACTGAAAGCACAAAGATAACTACATATCTACAAAAACTATCACTATAACTAAGCAAAATTATGTAATTTACTTCATATCTCTTCTTCTTTTCTAATTGCCGCCTGCTAAAATTGAAAAGCATTTCGAATATAATTGGTAATATTTTCAATCTATTAAAACTTTTTTCAAATAAAAATTCAGACTGGTCCGACTTTTGCAGTCGATAACGTCTAAAACACCATCATTATCTCTTAAATACCCTGAACCTACGGAGGACACACACATTGAAAACGACACTACGCATCATGCTTCTATTTATGATTGTCAGCGGATTCATTTTCAGCGGTAATGCTCATGCACTTCGCTTCACAGGAAACGCCTATTTGGGTCATCATTAT
>JASFJF010000464.1:0-3519 GCA_050122255.1 Desulfobacterales bacterium | reverse complement strand
AACCAACCGGTGCCGACGGTCACCTGTGGGGTGAGCTTACCTGGCGTCAGGCCAGAGCGCGAATCAAAAAAATGGATGTCGCTTTGCTGCCGGTCGGCTCGGTCGAACAGCATGGGCCGCATTTGCCGCTGGATACCGATGCATTTGATGCCGATTATCTGGCCCGCAGAGTGGCTGAGGCCTGCAGCGATCCCAAACCCCTGGTGCTACCGTTGATTTCTTACGGCGTGTCCTATCACCATGCCGATTTTGTTGGGACGGTCAGTGTATCCAATGACACGCTGGCCAGAATGATTTACGAAATCGGCATGAGTGTCTCGCGCAACGGCATCCGTAAACTGGTGATCATCAACGGTCACGGCGGCAACAGCCCGGCGCTGAATTATGCCGCCCAGATGATCAATCGGGACGCCCACATTTTTGTGTGTGTCGACAGCGGCGAGACCAGTGATGTGGACATTTACAAAATTGTGGCAACACCCAATGATGTGCACGCCGGCGAAATTGAAACCAGCACTGCTCTTGCGGCTCGCCCTGAGCTGGTTCAAATAGATCAGGCCAAAAAGCATATTCCAAAATTCTCCAGCAAATATCTGGATTTTACTTCCAAACGCAGTGTATTGTGGTACGCTTACACCCGTAAAATTTCAACCAGCGGCGTGATGGGAGATCCGACAAAAGCGAGTGTCGCCAAAGGGGAAAAGATCTGGGAGACAATGATCGCACATCTGGTGTCCTTTGTCGAAGATTTAAAGCGCCTGACCCTTGAAGAAATCCACCATCGGAACTACTGATCATGAAAATAACCCGTCTGGAAATCTGGCCGGTTGAGATGCGACTGGCCGAACCTTACACCATCGCCTATGAAAAGGTTGCAGTGGCCACTAACATTTTCTTGCGCCTTGAGACCAACACCGGCCTTGTGGGATACGGCTGTGCCGCACCGGATAAGCAGGTGACCGGCGAAACCCCGCAGACGGTCATCCGGAGCTTCAGCGATGTGATTGATCCGGTCCTGAAACAATCTGATCCGCTGCGCCTTGCCCTGATCATTGAGAAGCTGACGCCGATTTTACCCGCCCATCCATCGGCGGTGGCCATGGTGGATATGGCCTTGCACGATATCCTGGGGAAGGCCTGCGGAATTCCGGTCTACAAGCTGCTGGGCGGTTTTCGCACCCGCATAAAGACCTGCGTCACCATCGGTATTATGCCCCTGGCCGAGACCGTCGCACGGGCCGCTGAATGGATTAAAAAAGGCTTCAGATCCCTGAAGATCAAAGGTGGGCAAAATGTTGCAGAGGACATCGCAAAAGTTTTAAAGCTGCGCGAAAAAGTGGGGGCAAAAATAGAGCTGCGCTTTGATGCCAACCAGGGATACACCGAAGAACAGGCCCTGCGTTTTGTCGAAGCAACCCGTCCGGCCAGGCTCGAATTGATCGAACAGCCGACCGCCCGGGCAGATTTTGACCTGCTGGGTAAAATCACCGATGCGGTACCGATACCGGTAATGGCCGATGAAAGCATCATGAATCTGAGGGATGTCTTTCGGCTGGCCCGCAAAGAACTGGTGGATATGGTCAATATAAAATTGATGAAGGTCGGCGGCATTGCTGAGGCCTTGCGGATAAATGCGGTCGCCCGCGCTGCCAACCTCGAGGCGATGGTCGGATGCATGGACGAATCGGCACTGGGAATCGCTGCCGGTTTACACTTTGCCCTGGCGCGACCCAATGTGATATATGCGGACCTGGACGGTCATCTGGATCTGTTGGACGATCCTGCCAAAGGCGCTGTTATTTTAAAGAAAGGCATTCTTTATCCAACCTCAAAACCTGGCCTGGGAGTTGAATTGAACTGAAATCAAGAATACGGCTGCAGAAAGCCCATCTTTACCGATTCATCGTGAGTTTTAAGATTTCATTTTTCTATTTTCGCAAAGATTAAAAAAATTGACATTGCTACAGAAACGAATGCTTTGGATTCTAAATTCTGTAGCAATGATTGCGTCATTTTCTTTCACGAATGCTCAGTAACGGTAATGGGCAACGACGAAACATTTTTTCGGCCTGAGAGCTAAACAGAATACCGGCAAGTTTTATGGCTATCGCGATTTTTTTATCGTTCACCCTCGGTATGTTCCAGCATAAACTCATCGCGGCCCCGTCCCACAACAGGCGGGATGGCGGTTTCCAGCTCTATAGGAGGAATATGAAATGGCAGGAATTGCGAAAAATGACCCTGGAGATGTGATGACTCTTGAACAAATCATTCAGTCGGATGATCGGCGGCGGCTATCAGATTTTTTTGAGAATCTACTGCCGGTGGAGCTGGCTCGAGAATTAAACATGCTGGGCCATGAGGATCAAATTCGCCTGCTTGACCTGCTGGGACCTGAAAAATCGGCAGAACTGATCTCTAAAATGTCAGGCCTTGGCGCTGCGGCTTTTGTCGAACGACTGCCGTCGACCCAATCCGTTGAAATCATAAAAAAGATGCCTCGCGACCAGCAGGTCAAACTTCTTCGGAAGATTGGAGAACAAAACGTCGAGGCCGTTCTGGAGGAAATCAAACCTCACAAGGTAAAAAAAATTCGCAAGTTAATGAGTTATGCCGAAAACACGGCCGGCGCCATGATGATTACCGACTATCTGGCCTACGATAGTCACCAGACGGTTGAAGCGGTATTAGATGATCTTCGGCATCATGGTGAGCAATACTCAGATTATGACATCCAGTATGCCTACGTGGTTTCTGCCACAGGAAAGCTCGTTGGAGTGCTACGGCTTAGGGACCTTTTGATGACACCGAAGAATCGACCGGTCAGCGAAGTCATGATAAAAGAGCCTTTGAGCGTAAATGTGAATACACCTTTAAGAGATTTAAGGGATTTTTTCAATCAATATAGCTTTTTAGGAGTTCCGGTTGTCGGTGATGACGGAAGCTTCGTCGGTATTGTTCGTAGCTCAACGGTTAGGGAGGAAGCTAATCGGAGAACGAATCAACTATTTTTAAAATTTGCTGGTATTGTCGGTGGAGAAGAATTTCGATCCATGTCCTTGTTCAAGCGATCTTCCCGACGGCTTTCCTGGCTGAGCATCAATATCATCTTGAATATCATTGCCGCCAGTGTAATTGCCCTGTACCAGGACACTTTGGAAAAAGCCATCGTACTGGCCGTATTTTTGCCGATCATTTCCGACATGAGCGGCTGCTCCGGAAACCAGGCGGTGGCAGTGAGCATTCGCGAGTTGACCTTAGGACTTGTCAGACCCCGCGAGCTTATCCGCGTTTTGAGCAAAGAATCCGCTATCGGAATTGTCAATGGAATCGTGCTCGGTATGCTACTCGGAGGTGCTGCGCTGTTGTGGAAGGGAAATCCATATCTGGGTGTAGTCGTAGGCGTGTCTCTTGCTGCCAACACATTTGTAGCAGTGAGCTTTGGTGGTTTGGTGCCGTTGATTCTAAGAGGAATGCGAACCGATCCGGCGCTGGCTTCCGGGCCGCTTTTGACAACCA
>JASFJF010000463.1:0-3526 GCA_050122255.1 Desulfobacterales bacterium | reverse complement strand
ATTTATGCAAATGAAAACGAACCCGGAAAAAAGTATATATCGCGGCCCCCTTGCCTGGATGGCCGGTCATTCGGTAGCCGCCAACCTGCTAATGGCCATTTTCCTGGTGGGTGGGCTCTTCTGGGCGCTGCAGATCAAAAAGGAAGTTTTTCCGGATTTTGAGCTCGATATTGTCACCATTACCGTGCCGTATCCGGGCGCCAGCCCTGAAGAGGTTGAGCGCGGCATCGTCCTGGCCATAGAAGAGGCTGTAAATGGACTCGAGGGTGTAGAAGAGATTACCGCCACTGCCAGCGAAGGCATGGGCAGGGTCAATGTGGAAATTATAGAAGGCGAAAACATCGAACGTTTGGCCCAGGACATTAAAAACGAAGTGGATCGCATCACCTCATTTCCGGAAGAGGCCGAGGAGCCCCAGGTGGTGATCGCAGAACGCCGGCGCTCCGTTGTTTCGCTGGCACTTTACGGTAACCAAAGCGAATGGATTCTACGTGAAGTGGCCGAAGATATCCGCGACCGGCTTTTGCAAGATCCGGACATTACCCAGGTGGAGATGGAGGGGGTGCGCAACTACGAAATCAGCATCGAAATCTCCCAGTCCACCCTGAGAGCCTACAACCTGACCCTCGAAGAGGTTGCCGGCCGAATCCGCCGGGCATCCGTGGAATTGCCGGCCGGTGCTATCAAAACCGAAAGCGGTGATATTCTGGTGCGCATTATGGAACGGCGGGATTACGGACAAGAATTCGGTAAAATTCCGATTATCACCGCCAATGACGGCACCCAGGTGCTGCTTGAAGATATCGCCACGATCAAAGACGGTTTCGAAGAAACCGACAATTTTGCCGCCTACAACGGCCAGCCGGCAGTTAAGATCCAGGTTTTTCGGGTCGGTGAACAAACACCGATTTCGGTCTCCGACGCCGTGCGCCGGCAAATGGAAACCATTAACCAAATTCTACCCCCGGGACTGGCGCTGGAGGCTCGCAATGACCGCTCAGAAATTTATCGCCAGCGTATGAACCTGATGCTGCGCAACGGCTACCTGGGGCTCGGACTGGTGTTTATCTTGCTGGCCATCTTTTTAGAGGCCCGTCTGGCTTTCTGGGTCAGCCTCGGCATACCGATTTCGATTCTGGGATCTTTTATCTTTCTATCAACCATCGGCTCCTCTATCAACATCGTCTCCATGTTTGCCTTTATCGTAACACTGGGGATCGTGGTTGATGATGCCATAGTGGTCGGCGAAAACATCTATCATCACCGTCAGCGCGGGCTGGCCTGGTTTGAAGCAGCCATACGCGGAACCCGTGAAATTGCAATGCCCATCACGTTTAGCGTGTTGACCAACATGGTGGCCTTTACCCCCATGTTTTTTGTTTCCGGCTTTATGGGTAAAATATTCATCCACATACCCTTTGTAGTGGTCAGTGTCTTTGTTGTGTCGCTGATTGAAAGTCTCTTTATTTTGCCCGCGCATATCGGCCACCGCCGGCGCCCCAATCCGGGCGGGCCTATCGGCTGGCTGATGATCCAGCAAGCGCACTTCAGTGAATTTTTCGGCCGTTTCATTCGTACCCGCTACGGGCCGTTTCTTGAATTTGCCCTACGCAACCGGTATATGACGCTGTCCATCGGTGTGGCGCTGCTGATCATCACCATCGCCTATATCAAAAGCGGCCGGATGGGGTTCGAACTGTTTCCCAAAGTTGAATCCGACTATTCGCTGGCAACGGCCAAACTGCCATTTGGCACTGCGGTTCAAAAAACCGATCGGATACAGCAGCACTTGGTGGAGGCTGCCCAGCAGGTGTCCCAGGAAAATGGCCGTGAGCAATTGGTGCGTGGCATCTTTTCGGTTGTCAACGGCAATCTGGCGACCGTGCGCGTATATCTGACACCGCCGGATGACCGGCCGATCTCAACCGCCGAGCTGACCGAATTGTGGCGTGAACGCGTCGGTAAGCTTTCCGGACTGGAATTTCTCAAATTCGAATCCGATGCCGGCGGACCGGGCCGCGGTGCGGCCATTTCGGTGGAATTGAGTCATCGTCGCATCGACGTCCTGGAAAAGGCCAGTGCGGAGCTGGCTGCCGCTCTGGGATTTTTCCCCAGCGTCACCGACATCGACGATGGATTTTCACCGGGCAAGCAACAAATTGATTTCCAGATCAAACCGGAGGGCCGCAGCCTGGGTCTGCGCTCCCGGGAGGTCGCTCGCCAGGTTCGCCATGCATTTTATGGTGCCGAAGCCCTGCGCCAGCAACGGGGTCGCAACGAAGTCAAGGTCATGGTGCGGCTGCCCAAAGAAGAACGTGTGTCTGAATACAATCTTGAGCAAATGATCCTGCGGACGCCCACCGGCAAAGAGGTGCCTTTGAAAGAGACCGTAACCATAAAGCGCGGCCGAGCCTACACCACCATTGACCGCCGCAACGGACGTCGCATCGTAACCGTGGCAGCAGACGTCAGACCCCGAAGCAAAACCGATCAGGTGCTGCAATCTTTGATGGGCGATACCTTACCGGCGCTGCAAAAAAAATATTCAGGCCTGACACATAGTTTTGAAGGCCGGCAGGCCGACAGACGCGAGAGCATGCGCAGCCTGATGACTGGTCTAATGATGGCCTTAATCGTGATCTATGCCATGTTGTCTCTGCCGTTCAATAGCTTTATCCAGCCGGTTATCATCATGCTATGCATTCCCTTCGGCATTGTGGGCGCTGTGATCGGGCATTTGATAATGGGGTATAGCTTGAGCGTGATGAGCATGTTTGGCGTCGTGGCCCTTTCCGGTGTTGTGATCAACGACTCGCTGGTGCTGATCAATTTTTCCAACCAGAATCGCAAAGCGGGGATGACAGGACCAGAAGCCGTTCTGGGTGCCGCCATTCAGCGCTTTCGGCCCATAATGTTGACCACCCTGACCACGTTCGGCGGCCTGACGCCAATGATCTTTGAAACATCCCGCCAGGCTCGCTTTCTCATTCCAATGGCCGTTTCCCTGGGGTTTGGGATTGTCTTCGCGACGGTCATTACGCTGCTGCTGGTACCCTGTTTTTATACAGTTGTTGAAGATCTGCGCCAGATAACCGGCAGGCGAGATCTTCGCCTTGTTGACCCGAGCCGACGTCCGGACCGGTTTATTTCCGGCCGTTCTTGAGAAAACAAAAACCAATTGATTTGACAATCAATTGGGTGGTCTTATTTTAATGCTATCAGAACAGTTGACGAGTCTGCAGCCTACAGATCTTCATCTGTTCTCCTCCTTAACGGGCGACTCTAGCGAGCCGCCCTTTTGATAGCTTCAGGCAACCTCAGTTGCATCTCCACGCAGGAAAAATAAAATTAATTCACCCATCCGCATCCAAGCCCTTATGGCTAACAGCAACAGCTGCCCGCAATGATCTTTTCAGCATGACCTCCAATTCAAAGTTGTGCATTTAAAAATGTATGGGGTCCCTTATTTTTTTCTTACGGTCTTTGACTTCCTGCAAGAGTTTCGGTATGCTGGGGTGGACTCCAA
>JASFJF010000462.1:0-3533 GCA_050122255.1 Desulfobacterales bacterium | reverse complement strand
CGGATACCCGTCGATTTCAAGCCGGATGGGAGAGGTTTCAATACGGCCGTTGCGGGCCACAAAGTCGATGTCCAGATTTCCGAAATTCATTTCATTTCCGCGAACACCTACCAGCGTCAGAATACCGGTAAGCATCTTGGTGGAATTGATGCGCACGCCTTTCAGATGCAGGGTCCCGGCAAATTCCGTTTTGTCCCTGTCTTTGCTGTCCAGCGGCCAGTTAAAACGCTGAATATGCAGGTCAACCAGCCCTTCCGCCTGCACCGAGCCCTGAAAGACCGGGTGAATCTTAGACATCAGCTGCTCGGCAATTGCATCTGTAATTTCAACATCCTTTAGAATGTAGGTGTCCTGGGGCAGGGTGAGCATGAAGGGTTCTTTTTGCAAATGAAGAGTTGGCTGCAAATTAAGCTGGCCGCCATTGGCCGTCGCAGCCAATTTTGCCAAGGCCGATGCGTTTGCCACCCGGATCGGGATCTCGGTGGCTGAGATGTCCAGGCCAAAGGCGTTGATTGAATCTGCGCGGATGGCACCGGTGAAATCTATTTGCCTGAGCGAATCTGTCCAGCGCTGGCCGCCCGAGACCATTTTGAGTTGAAACGGATTATTCCCCTTTCCGGTAATGGTAATCTGCCGGGGTCCGGCTATTTTTTCCAGGTAGGGAGAGAGCATCTTCAGGTCCACGTTGATGTTGCCGGCCGCATTTAGTTTTTTGTGAGTGCCGGCCTGATTGAGATCTCCTGCGGCTGAGAGCGATAGCGGGGTCGAATTGAGCTGAATGTTTTCAATCGTTAAAACCGATCCGTCCGGCTTGCGTTTTAGATCGGCGCTCAAATTGACGCGGTCTTCGGCAATGGGGGGCAGGCTATCGGATGTTAATTGAAAAGGGGAAAGATCAGCACGAACCTTTAAAAACTGGGAGGTTGGGGATGAAAAGTCGACATCAAGATCAACTTTTCCTTTACCCGCCACTTTGGTTTTTTCCGGCAGCTCGATAAAATCCCCATAGGCCTTGAACAGTTTTGCCAGGTCAAGATCAGCTTGCGCCTGGGTTTTCAAATCTTTCTGAAAATTTGACCAATTGTTTACCGTTAAGCGGGGTATCGTGATCGTGCCGGCCGAACCGTTGATGTTAATGGGCGCCAGTCCGGCAGACTGGGTGGCAAAATTTAGTCGGCCTTTGGTTTGTAACGTCAGCCGTTCTTCACGAATTGATTTTTCCCCTTCGTGATATTGAAAATTACGAGCATCAACGCGGGTGCTGTTAAGCGTCAGCTCTTGGGAGTCCAGTGTGCCGCTGGTCTGCAGGTGAGCGTTGCCCGCTAGTCGGGTGGTGGGCGGAAGTTTGTTAAAATTTCGCAGCACATCTGAAATCTGCTGCAGATTGAACTTGGCGTCAACGCTTAGATTTTTAACAGAAGGCGATTCTCCGCTTTGATTTAATTGAAAGCTGTCGGCTTTGAAATTTCCGCTTGCCATGGTGGATTGAACGGTTAGGTTCGCTTGTTGAAATTGGCTGCTGCTCAAGCGTGTCGCTTGGCGGATGGCGGTTGTTAAATCTGCCTTGGCATCCTGTTGGGGCAGGATTGTGCGACCGTTGCGGCTCAAGGCCAGTTTGCGTATATCCAGATTCAGCGTGGCGGTATTTATGTCGGGGGCGGCTTCCTTGAGGTCGAATCTGGCAAACAGTTTGCCGGAAGCATTCCAATCTTTGATATCGACAAATTTTTTCAATTCTTTGATAGCGGCTGCCAGGTCTGCTGAGAGGGTTCCATTCATATTGGCGAGATCGCCCCGGCCGTCGGCATTGACAAATGGCGATCGCAGCGAAAAGTTGTCCAGCCGAATTGCCTCCGGGCGCTTTTCGCCGCGGGCTTTCAATGAAATCGGTTGATTCCAGGCGATGGCCTTGCCGCCGCTGGCACCCTTTAAACGGTTGATTTCGGCGCTGCTGTCAAATGCGGTCACAGGGCCGATTGAATTTATATTGTAAGACAACACAAGTGTGCCTTCTGAAAGCTTTGTATCCCGGCGCAGCTTAAGCGTTTGAGGTAGCTGGGAGAAAACCTCGACCAGATTGACGCTGGCGGAACCGCTAAATTTTTTGGTACCCTGATTGCTGACGCTGCCCTGGGCAGTTCCCCGGGCCACTGAAGAGTTGAAGTTCAATTGTTGCAGTGACAGGCTTCCGCGGGTGATGTTTGCGTCCAGCTCCGTAGCAATGTCTTTAAGCCGGGGATGATCGGTTTTCAGGGGACCGCCCCAGAGCTCGAGTCGACTCACAGACATCTTACCCTTGAGATTCAATGCTTCAGCTGATCGACCCTGTACCTTCATGTCGACATTGAGCCGTCCTTTGCCTTGTGGATAGTTCCCCTGAGAGGCCAGAATGGTCAGCGTATCTTCAAGCTCCCAGTCGGTGATTTTTAAACTGGCATCGGATTGAATGGCGTTGAGATCAAGCGGGTTGTCCGCGGACAGGGTCAGGGTGCCTTCACCGGCAAAACGGCCGATGCTATCTCCGGAGGTCAGCAAAATTCGATAGGTGATGGGCTTTTCGATATCCGATGCGTCCAGGAAAAGATCCAGGTCTTTGACGACCGTTTTTTCCTTTCCATTAAGATTTAGCGTGCGAATGGTGCCGTCGGTTATTTTTAGAATGCCGGCTATGCCCGGAAGCCCGGCCGCTTGGGACGGCTCGGCCTCTGTGGGTCCTTTTTTGCGCTGTTTTTCTGCAATATAGAACAAAACCTGCGGTCTGATGATTTCAATACCGCCCAGGTTGCGGGCATTGGCCATCAGCTGGACCAATCCGCGATATCCCTTTAATTCGGCAACTTCAATGAAAATGTTTTCTCGCCTGTGGTCGTAAGTGATGCCTTTGGCCTCAATGCCGCTGAACCATTTAAAGCGCCACTGCTCGACCTGCAGCTTTCCGGGCAACCGCTGGTTGACGGATTGCAAAATACGCGGTTTTAACATGTCACTGGACAATACCGCCGGCAGAAACACGAGGCCGGTGAAGATCATAAAAAAAACGACAATCACAGTTCCAATTAAAATCGGTTTGGTTTTCATCATACTTCCTTAAAGATAGAATGTTGAAATCTCCGTCCTCTGATAGCCAATCGTTTACAATTTATCTTTTAAGATCGAAAAGGACCTGCCGATCAAAATGATGCCGGTTCCCTCAATCATGGACGGCGTATCTATCAAGGAATTACAATTTTTGATCATGGGAGGCATTCGATTCAGACTACTAACAACATAATACATAAAGACAATATTCAAAATTAATCCTGTATTGAATCTAATGCAACACCTCAAAAGAAATTGACCCTTAAATCCACTTGGCGTTTGTAATTTAATGGTTAATATACGAGATATCGATACGCTGAGTCTCGATGGAATCACAGCGCATAAGGTTAGACATGGTTAAATTTTTTATCATATTTTTTGCCACCTCCGCCCTGTTGGCAGGCTACATCACCTGGCGGCTTTTTGGTAAAGCATCTTGCAGGCGTCGCTGGAAG
>JASFJF010000461.1:0-3545 GCA_050122255.1 Desulfobacterales bacterium | reverse complement strand
TATAAAATTTGAATGGTGTCCTGCAGCTGGGTGCCCCGTACGATCGAGTCCTCGCAAAAAAGAATTCTGCGTCCTTCGATCAGCTCCTTTATGGGGATCAGTTTCATTTTGGCGACCAGATCCCGGATGCGCTGATTCTGGGGCATGAAACTGCGGGGCCAGGTCGGCGTGTACTTAACAAAGGGTCTTACATAAGGGATATTCTTTTCATGGGCGTACCCGATGGCGTGCCCGATACCAGAATCCGGGATGCCGGCCACAAAGTCGATATCGACGCTGTCATTTTGGGCCAGGAGCCTGCCGCAACGGTTGCGGGTTGCTTCCACGTTGATGTATTCGTAGCTGGTGGCCGGATAGCCATAGTAAACCCATAAAAAAGCACAGATCTGCATCTGTTCCTGGGGTGGTTTTTTTTGCTCGATGCCGTCAGCCGTTATGAGGGCAATCTCGCCCGGTCCCAGATTTTTTTCCATCGTATAGTCCAGGTTGGGAAAGGCACAGGACTCCGATGCCGCAACATAAGCCCCGTTTTTTCTGCCGATCACCACCGGCGTGCGTCCCAATTTATCCCGCGCTGCATAGATACCTTCTTTGGTGAGCAGCAGCATCGAGCAAGAGCCTTTGATCGCATTCTGGGCATTCTGGATCCCTTCTTCGAAGGATTCGGCCTCGCTGACCATCATGGCCACCAGTTCGGTTGGGCTGGTTTCGCCGCCGCTCATTTCTGAAAAATGCCGCCTGCTGCGCAAGGCTTTAACTGCCAGATCTTCGATATTGTTAATTTTGCTGACCGTCACAATCGCAAAGGTTCCCAGGTGAGAGCCAATAATCAGCGGTTGCGGGTCGCTATCGCTAATAACGCCGATACCTTTGTGTCCATGCAGTTTCGGCAGATCCGGCTCGAATTTAGACCTGAAATAATCATTTTCGATGTTGTGAATCGATCGTGAGAAATCTGTCGAATTCAGCACCGCCAGACCGCCGCGTTTGGTGCCCAGGTGAGAATGATAATCGGTTCCGTAAAACAGATCGCTTAAGCAGTCATTTTGAGACACACAACCAAACAATCCCCCCATATCAAAAGTTTCCTTTCAGATGGTTTCAGCCCTTGAGGCGGATAAATTCTACGCTCAGGTCTGCACCGTTGATGTGAATCACGGCGGCCGAGCCCGGTTGGCCGAACTTGGGATATGATGCGCTACCGGGATTGATAAAGGTAATCCCATCCTTTTCATAAACATCCGGCTGGTGCGTATGGCCACTGATGACAGCTCTATAGCCAGCTTTTTGCGGTTCCTGATCCAGGCGGTTGGCGATATGGGTCACCGCCAGCGCCACATGGCCGATTTTAATGATTTCAGTTGACGGCAACGAGCTCACCCAGTGCCCATAATCCATATTCCCCTGCACAGCCAGAACCGGCGCAATTTTTTTCAGTTTCGCCAAAACCGAGGCATTACCGATGTCACCGGCGTGAACGATGAGGTCAACCTTCTTAAAGGCTTTCGCCACCCCGGACGGCAGATAGCCGTGGGTGTCAGAAATCAGGCCGATTAAATGTGTATTCGTGGGGTCTAATTTTATGACCATCTTGGGATCTCGGATCGAACGTTACATCTGTGTTAAACGCTTGTATAAAATTAACGCGCCTCAGAGTCCCTCGCCGCAGGAAATTGCGCTTTAAGGGTACCGCAAACCGGATGTCAAGGGGATTTCACGTACTGCCTTCGATCCGGCCGCCGGGTGTTGTCTACGATGGGAATTCAGGAATCTTCATTGATCTTGACCCCGCGGCGGCGTTTGATTTCGCTGCGCTTTCTTTTAGCCAATAAGCGACGTTCTTTGGCGGCGCGGGACGGCCATGTTTTACGTCGGGGTTTAGGTTTGACGGTTGCCCGGCGGATCAGCGCAACCAGTCTTGACATCGCGTCCTTGCGGTTTTGGTCCTGGCTCCTGTAACGGTTGGCCTTAATGATCAGGATCCCCTCTGCGGTCATTTTTCTTCCGGCAATGTGCCGTATGCGATCCCGAATGTCTTCAGACAGAGCTTCTGATTGTGCAACGTTGAAGCGCAACATTACAGCAGTGGAGGTTTTGTTCACATTTTGACCGCCCGGTCCGGAGGATCGAACAAATTCCAGCTGTATATCGGATTCATCGATAAATAATGCGTTGGTTATGCGTATCATCGATGCTCAAAATGGGTACACCATATTGAAAGCGAACACCAGCAAAAAATGACAATGCCCGATATCTGTTTAAGCCAGGGCACGCACCGTAAAAGTTCCACGTGAAAACACTTTGGGTAGTGCATCTTATGAAATATCAACACTATAAATTGGATGTTGCATATATGCCAATGGACATACATGCTATCATGCCTATATTGAGTTAGTTTAAAATATGAAGGAGTCAAATATGGAGCTTCAGGATAAAAAAGTGGTTATTATAGTGGAATCATTATTTAATACCTTTGAGTTCTGGTATCCGTATTACCGCTTGAAAGAAGCAGGGGCCGATGTCATCGTTGTGGGATCGGGGAGCAGCGAAACCTATACAGGTAAACCGGGTACCGAAGTCAAGGTAGATGCCAGCATCGATCAGGTATCGGCGGCCGATTTTGATGCCATCGTCATCCCCGGAGGCTATGCCCCGGACATTATGCGACGATATCCCCAGATGGTGCAGCTCGTCAAAGATTTGTTCACGAGCGGCAAGGTCGTTGCTGCTATCTGTCATGCGGGTTGGATGCTGGCGTCGGCCAAAATATTGAGAGACAAAACCGTGACATCCTTTTTTGCGATCAAAGATGATCTGGTGCATGCCGGTGCACAGTGGGTCGATCAGGAAGTGGTCGTCGACGGTAATTTAATCACCAGTCGAACGCCGGATGATCTACCGGCCTTCATGCGGGCTGTTATCGGCGTCATGCAGGATTCCCGTTCAACTGGGTAAAGGCACCTCGCAAAGATGGCCATATGTGGTTTCAGTGGACGTTTGCATTTGAGTGTGTTAACAGGGTAGGCAAAAAGGGTTTTCCAATAAAGGTAACGGGTCAATAGCTGCTGCCTTTGACGGCTTTACTTCTGCATCTAAAGGAGGAAGTAATGAAAATATTGGTCGGGTATGATGGTACCAACTCGGCAAAAGAAGCCTTAAGTCTGGCAAAAACGCATGCAAAGGCATTCAATGCGTCCGTTCAGGTGGTTACGTCCATGCATAAAGGCACAGAGTCGGAACGAAAAGAAATTGAACAGGCCGAGCGCGAACTTAAATATGCCGAATCCCTGTTTGAAGAAGACAATATCCCCTGCAATACGCACCTGCTGATTCGCGGCCTGTCAGCCGGCGAAGATCTGATTGAATTTGCCAATGAAAACCAGATCGGCGAAATTATCGTGGGCGTTAAACGCAGATCAAAGGTCGGAAAATTGCTGATGGGCTCTACTGCCCAGTATGTCGTTTTGCAGGCTGATTGCCCGGTGGTCACGGTAAAATAAAATTTAATTTAAATGGCTTAATCGCTGAGCGCACCAACCCAAACG
>JASFJF010000460.1:0-3553 GCA_050122255.1 Desulfobacterales bacterium | reverse complement strand
GAGGGCCGGCGAACAATAAGTTTTCCGTATATCCCGCGTTTTTGGGCGCGGGTCAGATATAATTGCTGCTTGGCCCGGGTCATGGCCACATAAAACAGCCGCCGTTCTTCGGCCGGATCGGCCTGTCCGCTGCCCTGGTGGTCTAAGGGAATCAAATCGTCTTCACACCCGGCGATAAAGACCACCGAAAATTCCAGGCCCTTGGCCGCGTGCATGGTCATCAAGGCAACCTTTTCCGCGCGCGATACGTAAACATCGGTATCCGTATGCAGCGATGCTGATGCTAAAAAGGCGGCCATGTCTTTATCGTAATCTGCGGCCAGACTTAGGAGGTTATCAAATGCTTCCCGTGATTGTCGGTCAGTGCCCATGGTGACAGCGAACTGCGGAATTCGGAATAGATGCTGCAATTTTTCGGCAACGCGCATACCGATCGTCTCCTTTTTGATGCCGGTCAGCATTTTGCCAAAATCGATGAGCTTTTGCTGTTGATCACGCTGCATGCCTGGTACCGGAAAACGTCCGGCATGGTCCACGCCTTTTGGCTGGGAAAATTTTTTTGAATAGCACCAGGATTTAAACTGATCGGTTGCCTTATTATTCAGTCCGACATTAAATAGCGACATGCAGCGGTTTAAATCCAGATTGCTGCCGCATCCCTCAACTGTTTTTAACAAAGATATCCATTCGGTCAGACCCCGGCGTTTAAGCCAGTTTTTACGACTGGCAACCTGAAAGGGCACCCCCTGCTTTAAAAACACATCGGCAATAATGTCGAGCTGGTTGTGGGTGCGAACCAGAACGGCAAAATCAGCATAACTGCAGGCAGAAACGAGATTGGCATCCGCCACCTGGCCGGTGTCAATGCAATGAAAACCGGAACCGCCTACCAACTGGCCGATGGTCCCGGCGATGGCCCGGGCTTCGGCTTTGCCACTAACCAACTCAAGGATGTTGATGGTTTTAACACCATCGATCATCGAGTAGGTTCGAGCGTTACCGGAATGCAATCGGTGATCCTGAATGATCTGATAGGATGCATCCAGAATGGTTTCCGTGGATCGATAATTACGGGTTAATTCTATAACGGTGGTATGCGGATAATCATCCACAAAACGAGTAAAATACCCAACGTCCGATCCTCTGAACCCGTATATGGATTGGTCTGGATCTCCGATGGCACATAAATTTTGTTCGGCAGCATCAGAGGGAACCAATGCCTTGACAATACGATACTGTCCGTGATTGAGGTCTTGATATTCATCGATAAAAATATGCTCAAATTGACGCTGGTATGCGCTGTAGATCTTTTGATCGCTTTCCAGCAGCCGGACAACTTTAAAAATCAGATCTTCATAATCATAAAGCCCCTGGATAGATAACAGGTTCTGATAGCGGTGATACACCTCGGCCAGTGCGCGATCATCAGCGCTGAGATGTTGCGCCGCAACGATGTCTTCCGGACCCTGTATTTGCTGTTTGGCGGCGGCAATTTGGTTGCACAGTTGCTGAGGTTTTAAAGAGATCGCAACGCCGAAACCCCGGACGGCTTTGGCCGCTTCATCGATTAATTTTTTGCGATCCTCTTCATCAATAATACCGAATGTCTCTTTGGGGTTCAACGCGCTTAGTATTTTATAGCACAGGGAGTGAAAGGTGACCGTCAGAGGCAATCGACGCTGTTCGCCCAGGATCGCGCGCAGGCGCAGCTGCATCTCATCGGCTGCTTTGCGCGTAAACGTCACTGCCAGGATATGCTCGGGGGCAACACCGTTATTCATGATAAGGTGCGCGATCCTCATTGTCAGGGTCAGGGTTTTACCGGTGCCGGGCCCGGCAACAATCAGCAGGGGACCATCAGGATGCTCTACCGCCCGGCGCTGCTCGTCGTTCAGTTGGTAAATATGGATTTGTGGTGGGGTGCGGTTTAAATTCGCCTGGCGGGAATCACCCCGCTCTTTTTGAGGCGCTTTGCGTGAAAATGGCACGTCGTCGGTTACAGAAACGGGCGCCCGGGGCTCACCAAGTGTAAAAAGGGATTGCTGGCCCAATAGCGCTGTTCGTTCCTGCACCTTGAAAATTTGAATCCGCCCGTATTGCCCGTCAAAGCCTGGAATAACGCTTATTTCCTGATGCCGCATGCGCCTTACAGCTTCTGCCAGCAACGGTATACCCGCTTTTTTGATTTCCGAGATATCCAGATTTTGTAGAACATTAAATTCCGAACCCAATTGATCCAAAGTGTTTTGATAGGCCCGGGTGACCTTTTTGGACTTGGGACCTACCTGCATCACCTCCGACAGAATGTCCGCCAGCTGAATAACGCTGTGGTAGGGCGCGTGCCGTGGGGGTCTGCGGCCTTCACGGTGATCGGCGAGTTCTTCAACACGATGCAATACCCCCAGTGTCAGAGGTTTGCTGCAAACCGGACATAGCCCGTTATGCTTGAGCGTCGTCGCGGGCCAAAAGGAAACGTCACAGGCTCGGTGACCATCGATGTGATATTTACCCTCTTCAGGATAAAACTCCAGAGTTCCTAAAAATTCTTCAGGGTTACCGGTTTTCAGTGCCGATCTTATGGCCGGATAGGAAAGCTCGCAGTTGAACAAATTGGCTTCGCGCCCCAGATTGAGGGGTGAATGCGCATCCGAGTTGGACACCAGTGTAAATTCGTCCAATGATGATACGCGCCAGTTCATCGCTGGGTCAGAGGAAAGACCGGTTTCAACTGCAAAAATATATGGGGTTAAATCTTCAAAGCACTCGGCAACTGAATCAAATCCGGATTTTGATCCGAGCACCGAAAACCACGGGGTCCAGATGTGGGCCGGGATTAAAAACGCTTCATCGGAGGTCTCAAGCACCATCTCGAAAAGATCTCGGGCATCCAGACCGAGAATGGGTCGGCCGTCTGATCGAATGTTGCCGATTTTATCCAGCCGGTTTTTGATTCGCCGGGCAACATCAATGTTTGGTGCAAATACGAGGTTATGGTTTTTACGCGTTTTGTCGTTCTTCTTATATATGCTGCTAATTTCAGTCACCAGCATGAAACGTACCGGAGCACGGCAGGCTTCTGGAACCTGGCGGTCGCAAATCCGCCCTAATTCATCTTTAAGTCTGTATAAACCGGTTTCAGCGGCAACCAATTTGTCTGAAATTTCTTCAAACCAGGTCGGGTGGGTAAAGTCACCGGTTCCCACGACCGTAACGCCTTTTAACTGGGCCGCAATATATAAATTTTCCAGATCAAGGTTTTTGGCGGTCGCCCTGGAGTATTTGGAATGAACGTGCAGATCGGCAATAAATTTCATTGTAATAGCTCAATCAAACTTGAACCTCAAAAAGTGGATACCGGCTGAAGGTTACTTCATACCATTTTTCAGGTCTTTTTTTAACCCTAAAATAGCTTGTCTGTTGTTATCAAACACGCTATATATTTAAAATATTTTGCGGCGTATACTATATATGGTGTTTGACCGCTGTCCTTCAGGGCGTTGTCGAAGAATGTCGATTTGACAACCCGCAGTAATTCTGTAAACCCTTTTTCATC
>JASFJF010000459.1:0-3553 GCA_050122255.1 Desulfobacterales bacterium | reverse complement strand
ATATGCGGTCATCCAGTTCTGAATACGCTACCTCATCGTTGGTTTGAACCAAAAGCCCGAGCGGCTGGTCTAACAGCTGGTTGCCAATAATAAAAGTGAGCATGTTGTACATATCATCCGAGCGCATGTTATAGATTGCCTTGCCGGCAGCCAATTCTTCTTTGTATTTGCGCAGCAACGCAATGCCTTCGCGGTATTGGCTTTCCGTCGATGGAAACCACCAGCTGGCTTCGCTAAAGGCAAAATATTTTTCGCGGGCTTCCTTTAAATCAGCATTTTCAGCATCGACCGTGCCATACTTGGCCAGATTGGTTGAAAAAAAGTTAATTAACATGCGAGTGGCAAAAATAACACCTCGCTGCCGATTGGCGCGATTGTCAAGCCAGCGCGTCGGAGAAACAACCAAATCATTGACCGACCAGCCAAAAGTCGATGCCATCTCTTCTTCCAGCCGGTTGCTGATGGCTGCACTGAGCGCAACTCCCTTCTTTTGCTCGTCTGAATCCGGTTTAACCTGATCGAGTACGGAATGAATTTTTGAACTGGACCAGGGAAATTTCGCCGGGTCAATCGTAGTATAGGCTTTGTATGCGCCCCAATAAATTCCCACCGTCAGCGGCCATATCAAAATAAAAGCCAGCAAAACGATGATGGTCCACTTGCCAAAAGTTGTTAATTTGGGTTTCAATTTTTCTAACATGTTGTCTGCCCTGTCTGGGTTAGAAAGTGTGGTTGCCCTGTGGCGTCGGATTCTCAAAAGTTAACCGGTTGCAGGCCGAGTGTCAACATATTCCACCCGGCAACGGTTTCAACCGAACGCAGTGCCGAGGGGCCGGATGGATTGCAGTTGTCTCTTGACACCAATTGCCAAAATGCTACTCTTAATCAGGCATTCACCTGGTGCCCTTAACTCGGGTTGAAGGGCTTCAAAATGATTTAGGAAGATGGCATATGTTAATTGATACGCTGCAAATACTCAGAGGAACTCCGGTAGAATCGACGGGCAAAATTAGGCGATGGCTTTATGCAATATTCTGCCTGAACCTTGTCGGGCTGGTTTGCTCCTGTTCAACCAGCACGAATTATGGCAGGTTGCAGTCCAGCAATGACATTACCCAATTGTTTGAGAAGGCTCAGGTGTTGTCGGATCACACCTATTACTATAGCGGGCTTCAAGGGGTGCCTGATGCCATCATTGGAATCCATCCCAATTATTCGTTGCAGGCAAAACTGTGGCAACAGGTCGATTTTTCACATTTGAGCTTGAAAAAATGGACAGTCCGGATGGATTACGTCCAGCTGGTGGCCCCCCGGGGAGCATGGATCTTAGGTCCCAATGGCGATCGCCTGGGCATCTGGTATTCAGCAGAGCGACAAACCAGTGTCCGCCTTGACAGGGAAAATCGACTGGTCATAGCGCCCCCTCACCCGCCGCAATTAAAGGGCATCCCTTGACCGATATGGATGACCAAACGGTATCAGCCAACATATCGCCGCTACCCATCCTCCCGGTGCACCATCTTGATCGTGTCGGCTGATGTAAATCTGGAAAAATTCGGGCTGCTGCGGGCGGGTGTTGGCATTCAAAACTGAGGAGAGGCATGATATGTTCAAAAAACTGCTATCGCTGATAACCCTTGCACATATATTTTTGACCACCGGATGCATTGCTTTAATTGTAGGTGCCGGCGCCGGCGCCGGAACTTTTGCTTATGTCAACGGCCAATTGAGTCGCACGTATCAGGCATCGTATGAGAAGACCTACGCGGTGTGTCATCAAATTTTGGCCGACCTCAAACAGCCGATCCTGGAAGAAAAGACCGACGGCACTCAAACCACAATCAGATCCAAGCGAACCGACCAAACGCCCATGACCGTACGGATTGGCATCATCGATCCAAACTGGACCGAAGTATCCGTTCGAACAGGACATGTGGGTGTCTGGAAAAGACAAATATCTGAGCAATTTCATCAATTTGTGGCCGAACGCATAAAGCCATAAGGGCTGATTGAGCGTTCAGGCTTAGTTAGTCCTTATGGGCAAAAGGCAAATCGGCATTGAGCGCATCAATCTGCTCTTGTTCCTGGCGGTTGATATCTTCAATATGAAATTGCATGACATGCTCAAGGCGCTCATCGAAAAACCGATGCAGACTGTAATTGCCGACAGCAGTGAAGCCGCGCCTTATCTTATGATATCCACCCATTCCCGGATCGAACCGCTTGATGCCGTTGGCAATCCCCCATTCAATCGGGCTGTAATAACACGCGTTAAAATGCAGATAATTAATCTCATTTGAGCAGCCCCAATACCTGCCGTACAATCGGCCCCGCTTGTGCACCAGAAGGGATAAACCGACCGGTGAATCCGGTGCGGTATTTTTATAAGCAGCCACCACAAGTAGCCGGTGGCGGTAGCCGTCAGCCAGCCCTTTAAAGAAATCCCTCTTAAGGTATTTACAACCCCAGGGGCCGAATTTATCGTTGGTCCGTTCGTAAAACGGATAAATCTCAGATAGAAGCGTCGGCGAAATTTGATGGCCTGCAAAGGTTTTTAAATAAACGCCCTGATTTTCAATTGCTCGGCGCTCCCGCTTGATGTTGCGGCGCTGGTTTGAATTAAATGCCCTCAGATAGTCATCGAAAGATTGATATCCCGCATTGTACCAGGAAAAACTTTGATGCAACCAGCTGATGAATCCATAATTAAGCATCTTTCGGCGCCATTTCGGATCAACGAACAAAAAGCTGCAACCGGATAGCCCATATTGACGACAGAGGTGCTCGATTTCAATAATTATTTGCCGGGTTAGTTGACCCTCATTTTCACCGGGTGCCATTAGGAAACGGTAGCCGATCATTGGCGTAAAGGGACTCATGCCAACCAGCTTGGGGTAGTAGGATATCTTAAAATGGCGGGCTACGTCCGCCCAGACATGATCGAACACAAACTCACCGGCACTGTGGGCCTTGATGTATAGAGGCGCCGCTGCAATTAAGCGACCATCGAACCAGATCGTTAAATGATGGGGCAACCATCCGGTTTCAGCGGTCGTGCTCTTGGAAATTTCCATTTGGCGAAGCCAGTCCCACTCCAAAAATGGGGTGTCTAATGGCACCGCCAGAGCATCCCATTGGATCTGATCGACTTCGGTAATGCTTTTAAGCCAGGTGGCCGTATATGATGTTGATGGTGGTGAAGCCATGCGACTGGCACCTATTTTCGTTAGAATTGTCAGACAAGGGCCTGGGTGGTTTAGACCTGCATAAATTTAAGATCGAACATCATCGCTGTCACCCTTTTTTCTAAAGGTCGCAGAGACCCGTGTTTAAGATAACCGTTTTATCGGTAGGCGTTGTACCATTGGTGGCCGCTCTCCTCTCAAATGCAACAGTTTAAGGCGCCCCGGCATCTTGACAACCCGGTCAAGAAGAGCATATTATTACGCAGTTTAGATGATCCGCCGGTTGCTATCATGCAGCCTCGAATCGCGCGAACCAGCTGCTTTTTAAACAATGCCCGGGCAGCGTTCGGGGCCAATTTTAAGACAAA
>JASFJF010000458.1:0-3575 GCA_050122255.1 Desulfobacterales bacterium | reverse complement strand
GCTGTTTTGCCGGTATGTCCGGCACCGGTGGCTGCAAGCGATGTTACTGGCAGCGGTTGTGATGGCCGGCGCTCTGGGGACTTTTGAAAGAAACAAGGTCTGGCAAGATGAGGTCACGCTCTACAGCGATTGTGTCAAAAAATCACCTAACAAAGCGCGGGCGCATGACGGGTTGGGTATTGCTTTATTCAAACGCGGCCAGCTGAATGAAGCCGTTGCCTGGTTCAACGAGTCTTTGCGCCAGGATCCGGGGTTTGCTCCGGCTCACAATAATCTTGGGGTAGCGCTGATCCGCCAAGAAAAATTTTCCCAGGCGCTTTATCATTTCCGGGAGGCGCTGCGGCTGTTACCCGGCTATGTGGATGCGTTGAATAACCTAAACAAGCTGGAAAACAATTTACGAATCGATGCACATATTGCTGAAATTGAAAGTTATTTAATCACCCATTCGTCAGATCCTCAAAGTCACTGTGAGCTGGCAAATTTATACTTCCGCCGGGATCGGCTGGACGAGGCTAAAGTTAATTATCAAAAGGCATTGCAACTTGATCCCGGCCATCACCGGGCTTTAGATGGTCTGGCTGCGGTGAACGCTCTGACCGGTAAATATGATGAAGCCATATCCCTGTTCCAGCAGGCTATTGCCCGGCAACCGCAGAATCCGGACACTTATTTTTACGTTGCCTGCATATACGCCAAACAGGGCAAAAAATCGCAGGCACGCAGCTGGCTTCAAAGGGCAGTCAAGCTGGGCTATCACGACCCGCAGGCTTTAAAAAACGGTTTTGATTTAAAAAGTCTTTTGCGATCGAAAATCGGTGCAGAACAATAGTCTACCTGAGATCGCTACAACGAAATCCAACCATTTTTCACCAAGGAGATGACCGTTGGGTTAAATACAAAAATGGCGAAAACCCAATCAAAAGACATCCGGCCTTTGCCGTTTGGCATATATTTTTGGAGTGTTGTGATCATCACACTGGTCGGCTTTATTGTCTCCATGTACCTTTCGGTTTCCCACTATCGGGTTTACACCCAAGTCGGTTATAGGAGTTTTTGTGCCATTTCCCGTGCGATCAATTGCGATACGGTCTCCCAGAGTTCTTATTCTATATTTTTAAATCTGCCGGTACCGGTTTGGGGCGTCATTGGTTATGGATTTCTTTTTCTGTTTTTACTCCTGGCGGGAAGTAAAGGTGCCGAAAAAAAGCGGATGTGGGCCATTGTTTTCTGGATATCGCTTGTTTTCAGCTGCTATAGTGTCATACTGGCGTTGATTTCAACTTTCCTGATCCAAAGCTATTGCATTATGTGCATCGTCCTGCATGCGGTTAATCTCGTTTTGCTTTTTTATGCCTGGCTTATCCGCAAACGTTTTTCAAAAGCCGGTCTCGCTAAAGACACAAAGGAAGACATCTTTTTTCTGCGGAAAGACAGATCTCGCAATCTGGCAACACTTTCTTTTTTCATCCTTGCGGTCATCGGGATCTGGATCTTTTATCCGGTATATTGGCATTTTCAGGCGCCCCCGTTGTCGGATCATATTCCCAGCGGTATGACCGATTCAGGGCATCCGTGGATCGGGGCAGAGTCGCCGACACTTGAGATAATGGAATTTGCCGACTATCAATGCTTTCAATGCAAAAAGATGCATTTTTTTCTGCGCCAGCTCGTGGCCAAACATACGGATAAATTACGGCTCATCCATCGTCATTATCCCATGGACCACAAGGTAAATCCAATTGTCAAAGAGCCTTTTCATGAGGGCTCAGGGACGATGGCATTAATCGCAGTTGCCGCCACACGCTTAAACCATTTCTGGCCCGTGAACGATTATCTGTTTAGTCTTGCCGGGAAAACTCGGGTTATCAAGATTAAAGAACTGGCGCTGACAGTGGGCCTGGACTATGAAACCTTGAAGCGCACGATGAGCGAACGCAAAACACGAACTGAATTGCGGCGCGATATCTGGAAGGGCAACACCCTAAAAATTATGGGGACACCGGCTTACGTAATCGATGGCCAGGTCTACCAGGGCCATATTCCGCCGGAGATCATTAGAAAAGGGCTGCGGTGAACGTCATAGAAAACGAAAGGCACCCATTAGCAAAAAATAAGGTTCTGCATCTTTTTCTGGCGGCCCTTTTGGCGCTTCTTATTGTTGCCACCGTCTTTCTTTCCTGGGTGCCACCTGTCAGCCGTGATGCGCTGACCCACCACCTTGCTGTTCCCAAGTTATATTTGCAGCATGGCGGTATACATGAAATGCCATCCATAGTGTTTTCCTACTATCCAATGAATCTGGACCTGTTGTATGTCATTCCGCTTTATTTTGGAAATGACATCGCGCCTAAATTTATACATTTTATGTTTGCGCTGCTGACCGCATGGCTCATATACGCTTATTTGATCAAGCGACTGGGCGCTGTTTGGGCCATTTTCGGAGCTATCTTTTTTCTTTCCCTGCCGATTATCGTTAAGCTTTCTATCACTGTTTATGTCGATCTGGGTCTGGTTTTTTTTTCTACAGCGGCACTGCTAAGCCTACTTAATTGGATTGAAAACCATTATCACCCGAAATTTTTAATTTTGTCTGCGATATGCTGCGGTCTGGCACTGGGAACAAAATACAATGGCTTGGTCGTATTGCTGATTTTAACCTTATTCATTCCTTTTGTTTATATCCGTACTTCCAAGACAGGATCTGCTCGGAAACATTTACGGGAAAAAGGTTCACTTGGCAGAATCCAGCTCCAAGCGGCGGGATTCGCTATCGTTTTTTTTACGATCGCCCTGATGGTTTTTTCACCCTGGATGATCCGCAATTATGTGTGGAAGTCAAATCCAATTTATCCCCTTTACAACCAGATATTTAACCGCGATATGCTGCCCGTATCAGATTCACAAATTGAGCAGCAAATCCCGGAATCTGATGCGAGTACTCACCCGCCGTCCAAAGCAAAGCCCACACGCTGGGGCTCATTTGCCATGCGCAGCGTCATTTACGGCGAATCCTGGTGGGAGATTGCTCTTATTCCGGTAAGAATTTTTTTTCAGGGCCAAGACAACAGCCCCAAGCATTTTGATGGCAAACTGACACCGTTTCTGCTGCTATTGCCATTATGTGCTTTCTTTCAAAATCCGGGTCACTCAGCGAGTTTACGAATTGAAAAAAAAATATTTCTTTTCTTTGCGCTCTTTTTTGTTATGTATACATTCTGCACGACCAGCATTCGCATTCGGTATATCTCCCCGATTCTTCCAGCGCTCATTATTCTGTCGACATTTGGCTTTCACAATCTGGTTTCCGCCTTAACAAAGCGTTGGGATAATTTGCCAAAAGGATTTTCAACAGCATGTATTGCGGTTATCGGCGGTGCCTTGTTTGCATACAATGGTGCATATATTGTTCAGCAATTCCATTATGTTCAACCGTTCAGTTATATAAGCGGACAACTCGATCGCGATGCGTATATCGTCAAATACCGTCCTGAATATTCAATTTACCAATATGCCAATCGCA
Organism: Desulfobacterales bacterium; assembly: GCA_050122255.1. Lineage (GTDB taxonomy): Bacteria > Desulfobacterota > Desulfobacteria > Desulfobacterales > JAHEIW01 > JAHEIW01. Next base: position 52 of record JASFJF010000458.1, on the reverse strand, counting down.
ATCTGCCTGACAGTTCAAAAATACTGGGTCTTTATCTCGGCAATCGCCGGTA
>JASFJF010000457.1:0-3613 GCA_050122255.1 Desulfobacterales bacterium | reverse complement strand
TGATGCCCGTCTACGGCAGCTGTGCAGCACGTACTCGGCCCAGGATCACCGCATCCGTGACGGCGTCCAGACGTCAGGGTACCCGGTATGTACCTTTGCCGGCATTTTAAAATATGAATCCCTGCCACTGGCAGAAATTCTGACCGAAATCCTAGCTTTGGGGAGACAGGGCATGGGGTGTCCGGTGGAGATTGAATTCGCCGTTAACATGCCGTCGGATGCCGATCAGCAGTCCCTATTTGAACTGCTGCAGATCAGGCCCATGGCCGTCAATCGATCCAATTTGAATGTTGAAATCAGCAAGGATGACATTACCAGGGCCATTTGTTATTCAACCATGGCTCTTGGAAACGGCCGTTTTGAAGAAATTCAGGACATCATCTTTGTCAATCCGGAAACATTCAATGCCGCCGACACCATAAAAATTGCCGGTGAAATTAATCAGGTTAACAAGGAAATGGTCCGCCGCAACGAGAGATACCTGCTTATCGGGCCGGGGCGCTGGGGATCTGCCGACCGCTGGTTAGGGATTCCGGTTCGCTGGACGGATATTTCCGGTGTGGGTGCCATCGTTGAAACCACCATCGAAGGCCTTAAGGCAGACCCGTCCCAGGGGTCTCATTTTTTTCAAAACATTACATCTCTGGGAATCAGTTATCTGAATACTTCGAAAGGCGGAGAGGATTTTATCGACTGGAAATGGCTGCAATCCTTGCCAGCCGTAACAGAACCCCCACATCTAAAGCATGTCCGCGTTGAAAAACCGCTGCTCATAAAGATCGATGGCAAAGAATCCAAAGGTGTCATCATTCCATAAAATTCAGCTGAGCGTTCGCTCAGCTGAATTTTATTGGATTTGAAAGCTATACCGACTACTACCGCCAAAAACCCTCAAAAAATATGGCGGGCGCACATTCTGGGGGACCTCAAAGGTTCTGGTTGAGCCGGGGCTCAATTCAGCGGTGTACAGCCCCTTTCGATGCTCAACATCACCGATTGACAGTTTCAACGGCTCTCCGTCCGCTGCTGTTGAAAACAAAATGGTTTTGCCTTCGGTATCCGAAAATGTATACCAGTCTTGCTCATCGAGACCGCCGAGCTCTCCGGCGATTGACCGCCCGGCCGTTATCGTTGCAGCTTCGGTAATGCGATCACCGGCATCTGTACCCAGGCCGGCGTCGTTTTGCGGCTCGGTTAAGATCTCAAACTGGTAAGTTCCACTGCCATCCAATACTTCCAAAAAGTAAATACCCCCCGTGGTGTTATTGGTTATCAGACGGGTTGATACAGTCATATCAGGCTGAACTTCATCGGAGTGCCAGATCTGGCTGCCGTCAACATTACGAAAAGAGAATTGTAACGGTCCGCTGTCCTTGTCGCTCGTGAGCGACATTTTTAAAATACTGCCGGCCGGCATGTCAAATCGATACCAGTCGGTTTCATCATATCCGCCCAACTCGCCGGAATAAGAACGGCCGGGAAAGATTTTATGAGCATCGGCCATTTTGTCTCCTGCGTCGGTGCCGGACAGGGCATCGTTTTGTTTTTCGATAAAAACATCAAACCCATAACGACCATCACCGTAATAGGCTTCCAGATAATATGTCCCGCCGGATGTCGTATTCATCATCACGCGCTTGAGCCTGGTTTCACCGGGCGAAACAACACCCGAGTACCACACTTCACTGTGTTCGAAACTTCTCAGTGAAAATTTCATCGGCTGGCTGCCTTCGCTCGGCCCAAAGGCCAGCTTGAGGATATGGCCGGGCGGTATGTCAAACCGGTACCAGTCTTCCTCATCAAACTCTCCCATTTCACCGAGAAAGGAGCTGTTTGGATTGATGGCAAGTGCCTTGGTAATGCGGTCTCCGGCATCTACTCCCGATCCGGCATCGTTTTGGCTTTCAATAAAAAGATCGAGCTTATATGGACCGATTCCGGAATAAACCACGGCATAATAAATTCCTCCGGAAAGATTGTTCATCAGCATACGCGTTGAACGTGTCTGGCCGGGGCTGGTCTCACCGGAATTCCACAGCTCATTTTTCTCAAAATCCCGCAGTGCGATTTTCAAAAGCTCACTGTCCGCTTCGGCGGTAAAATCCATATTCAAAATATCACCGGCATCCAGTTCAAATCGGAAATAATCCTGCTGATCGTCTCCAGAAAGCGTTCCGGTCAAAACGCCGGACGAAATCTCAGTGCCCTGGCTGAAAGAATCATTGGGCTCTGTTTCGGTGGACGCTGTTTGATCGGTGCGGCGTATCGGCTTCGAAGGGGCAGCCTCAGACTGACGACTTAAAAACGATCTCATCCGACTCTGAAACTGTTCTGAAAGGGCCGCCAGGTCTTTAATATTACGCTCGATGTGAGCGAGTCTTGAATTTACGATATCATAGCGTTGCTGTTGTCGGGCCACCTGTGTTTCAGCGACCTGGTGCGACAAGCGATCAATGCTTTGCCCGTATCGGCGAAAATCGTCCTGGCACTTTAAAAATTCATCGAAATCGATCTTGTCGTCCTGGAATAAAATACAGCAGGTTTTAAGGTCGGCTGTTAGTTGATCTGCTTGCGCCAAAAGCTTTTGAAACTGCTCTGCGTCAATGAAGGCGTCCCCCTTGTTCTTTAGAATATGTATTTTTTCGGTAAGGCTGACGGTGGTCTGATCAAAAATGCTGGCACAGGGGTCGGGTTTAGCCTTCAACTTGAAATACGTGAGATAGCCAATTGCTATGAGGGCAACCAAAGCAATCGCAACGATCATTGGCTTTTTCATTCTGTTTCCCCGCAGTCGATTCGAGATCTGGTACTGACGTCAGTCATCCAATGGCATAGCTGCAATTATTATACCACAGCCTTTGATAATTTGTCGTTGGACAAGGACAAAGGACCGCTTATAGCGGTTGTCATAAATATATTCCAAGTGCCAGATTTTCTGACAAGCGAGAGGGTGATTTGTAACTGCCTGGATCGGAACGTTATTATGACAAACGCTCTGAATCACCGCTTTCCATGTTGTTTAATGGCTAATTTTCGAAGATATGCCGACAGGCGACGAAGGTTTTCGGGCGCGCCCAGCTCGTTGTAGGACAGCGATTTTTTCACTGCCCCGGTTGAAAGTGTCAGGCGGCAGACAAAATCATCGGGGATGCTGCGGGATTTGGAGGAGATCTGCTCAGGGTCCAGTTCCAGAGCGCGGGCTACATCGATCAAATCCAGGATCGTTTTAGACTCATCCGCCGGCAACGTATCGGTTTCGCACTGGTAGGTCAGGTGCAATCCGCCATATCCCCCGGAGCATTTAAATTCGATGCGCATGCTCATCTCCACTCAATTCACATTTTATGGCAATTTTCATAAAGTCAAGAGTCAGGCTTTGGGTGTCAAACTGCTGGCGGCTGGCGGCTCGCTTCTGACTTTTTAAGGGCGGCGATGCTGGGATGCCTGAAATTCTGTAATCTCGCAAGCTTCAATGCATCTGAGCTTACCAGCCTTATAGCCTTCCAGCTTCACAGCAAAACATTAACCTTCAAACCTTGAACCCTGAACCTTGAACCCTGAGCCTTTGAACCTTGAACCCTAAACCTATGCTATATGCGGCAGCCCCACATCT
>JASFJF010000456.1:0-3628 GCA_050122255.1 Desulfobacterales bacterium | reverse complement strand
GGTAATTTCCAATACGCTCTTGAGGCTGCGAAAAAGGCCGTTGAGAATGCACCTGATCTGAAAGAAGCAAGATATAATTATGCCGTGGCTGAATTGCATTCAGGAGACCTTGCAAATTCAATAGTTTTATTAAAAGAGTTATTGTTGGAGTTGCCAGATTATTTACCTGCTCAGTTTATTTTGGCAGCCGCATACTGCTGTAGCGCCGATAAGGAGACCGGTTTAGCAGCGTTAAACGAATTAAAAGCCTCGTCCATGGGTGCATTTTTGGTATATAGTTGTGCGGAGCTTGCAAAGGGACTTATGACAGCTCAAAGACATTCATATGCCCTAAATTTGCTCAGTGCAGCTATGGAATGTGAGATAATCAATGCAGAAATCTTAAATCTATTTGCAGACTGTATTCGATTAAAAGAAAATGAAAATTCGGCTATCAACATCGACGGGCAATTGGGTTCTGATTCGCTATCGTACGCGGCAGAAAATATGCGTCCCTTCTAAGAGCCAGCTGCTTTCGGTAAACAAAAAGGCCTCAAAACGTGAGGCCTTTTTTATGAATTTGGACTGTATGGTACTTCGAGACCGTTTTTTATTTTAAATTATTGGGTCTGGATCTGAGACCGGCCGCTAGGTTATTGTTGATATCAATTACGATTTTTAGTTTGTCCGGTGATGGTTGAGCCAGCGTCTCAAAGATTCTTCGATCAATAAATGTGGCCAATCTTAGTATATCGAGGCGTATTTTGCGTGGCAACTCATGATCCTCTCTGGATAGCTCACTTTGAAAAATGCTCCAGATTCGCTGGTTGAATTTTAGGGCCTCCTCTAGTTTTTCCTCTCTGTTGGGCGCATTCCAGTTATCCTGGCATTCTCTGAGCTTTTGCGCTGCCTTGGTGAGAACCGCTGCTTCAACTTCACGACCCGACATAGTTGCCTGACTGACGCTCTTATATGCTCGCAGTGATTGGATCCGTGTTTGCATTTCTCAGAACCTCCTGTTCATGTTCAATTAATTCACCGGTCAATTTCAGCGCCTGATAGTATCTGCCGCCTAAAATGTATTCGTTGATCCGGTCAATGGGATTCATTAAATTGGGTACTGCTTCCAGAATTAGCCTAACCACATTCCAGTATCTTTTTTGGTGAGTGGACAAGTTCGCCTCATCGATATACATAAGTTGGATGAGAAAATACATCTGACTGCAGGGCGAATTTGCATCCTTTTCACTCAATATATCTTTCTGTCGCAATACGGGTACATTGTTTTCAATGATTAGATGTGTTTTATTTGAGTTACCATTGGTGATTACGGCGCCTCCAACAATCATCTTTTCATCTGGTTTCAATGTTATTTTTAGTGCCATGACGTCGTTTCTGTTCTATGGAGCTTAGCTTGGAAATCAAGTGAATGAGCACGTTAGGATGTCACACTGCGCAAAATAATCGTGAGGTTCGTATGATTTGGAGGGAGATTGCTCCCCCTCCAAATCCTATCTCTATTTAGAACAATCTTAGTACCGATTGAGCTGCTTGAGAAGCCAGGCTCAATGAAGTCGTACCCAGAGCCTGACGCGTTTGCAGCATCAGCATATTGGCGCCTTCTTCATTCATGTCGGCCTCGGTTAGTTTCGCAGCACCATCTTTCAAGGTATTGACCATCTCAGAGGTAAACTCCTCCCGAGCGGTGATAATCGAAAGATTGTTGGACAACGTTTTGGATTGGGTCCGCAGCGTTCCATTAGCGGTATCCAACCCGTTAATTGCACTTTGAATAGCGTCGCTATTGACTGTGGTACCGCTTACCCAGCCACCGCCCGTTCCGGCGGCACTCATGCCCGTAATATCGAAGTTTGTTCCCACACCACCGAAACCGCTCACGGTAAGCCTCGAATCTCCAGCTGTCGGTGCAAATTCGACGGTCAAAGTCGCAGACTGCAGTAGATTGATTCCTTTGTAACCCGAATCCTCGGCAACCCGGTCAATTTGATTGACGACAGTGTTGAACTGGGTGGCAAAAATAGTGGCATCCGTTGAACTAGCCGATAGCGCGGATTGGGCCAGCGATTTCGCCTGGGCAATCAAATCACTGATCGTTTCGACGCCCACGTTGGCAGCCTTAATTGTCTGGATAGCTTCGGACATACCGTCTTTGCGACTGTTGAGGTCGGCAGCTCTCAGATTATGCTCCTGAGCTGCAAAGAAGTTAATCGGGTCATCCAGAGCAGAATTGACCTTTAACCCGGTCGCCAGACGTTCTTGGGTGATCTCCATGTTTTTAGCCGTATTTTGCAGGCTGAACAGATTGGCCCGCATACCGGGTGTAAGATTGATTGTACTTAGTGCCATGATAAAATTTCCTTTCCTAGGTTATGATTTTGGCGTTCTTGCCAATTGGACCATTAAATTGTTGCAAAAAATTGCCTTCTGGTGGCCGTAACAGGTCTCGTTATTCTGATGACGCCTCCTTTCAGACCTTGGTTTGTTTGGCTACCAAATTTTCATCGGAAAAACCGGGAATAACTTTAGGCTTTTTTGATGTTTCTCTCAGTGCATTGCAATTGGTGAAAGAGTGGTGTATGCAACCAGTGGAATGATGGAAAAAGCGAAACTGAATTGAGGCTGTTGTGATCCAAATAAAAATTGATGCTTTAAAACCAGGAATGGTATTGGCTGAATCGATTTACAATCAGCAAAATCTGCTTTTGCTGGAAAAAGGGACCGCCCTTACCCAAAAACGGATCTGGATGCTTAAAACCTGGGGGATCGATCAGATCTATGTAAAAGGGCGGGGGCAAAATGATAGGCCAAAGAATTACGAAGTTGAATTTGAGACCCTTGAAAGCATCGAAAGAAAACTGCTCACCCAATTTTCCGATGTAATTGATGACCCTATTATGCAAGCGATCATGCAGGCTGCCAGCCGGCAGTTGCAGAAGCGAATAACGGATCCGGACAAGCGTAATGAAAGCACCTGACATTAATCGTGTCATATCACGGGTCGAAGATTTGCCTACCCTGCCAAGAACCGTCCTGAGAATAGCGGAGCTTGTCAACGACCCCAAATCCTCCGCGCGGGACCTGGCGCGTATCATCACAGATGATCAGGTCCTGGCTGCCCGACTGCTAAAACTGGTGAATTCATCTTTTTATGGTTTTCCCCAGCGCATTTCGACCATTACCGGCGCCATTGTCCTGCTGGGCTTCGATGCCATCCGCAATTTGTTGCTAACCACCTCTGTCTTTGATCTTTTTTCGAATCGTAAAAAAAACAGCCTCATCCGGCAAGAGCAGTTCTGGGATCACTCGCTGGCCTGCGCGGTGGCGGCCAAAGTGATCGGCAATCACCTGCGCTACGACAAAATTGAGGAACTCTTTGTAGCCGGCCTTTTGCACGATATTGGCAAAATTGTGGAAATGATCTTTTTATCTCAGGCGTTCAAGGATATCCATCGTCTGGTTAACGAACAAAATATATTGATGATTACGGCCGAGGAAAAGGTTCTGGGATATGGACATCCACAGGTGGGCAAACTCTTGGCGGAACACTGGAATCTGCCGCCAAAACTGATCAATGTCATTTTATATCATCATCAGCCGAGTGCGGCCGGACGATTTGCATTTGAAGCGG
>JASFJF010000455.1:0-3649 GCA_050122255.1 Desulfobacterales bacterium | reverse complement strand
TTATGTTAATTCCGTTACCAAGGTATTTGCTTCCCAGCCGCGTCCCCTCGAATACGATTCAAGCATCAAAGCGCTGGTGCATGCCGGTGGCGGCGGGTTGCCGAGCGGTCACACCCAGGGCGCGGTTGTGTTCTGGGGTTTTATTGCCGCCCAGGTTAAACGGCCCGGCATGTGGATTCTTGCCGGTTTTCTGATGATCGCAATCCCCCTGTCGCGGCTTTACCTGGGTGTTCATTTCCCCACAGATCTTCTCGGGGGCTACCTGATCGGAGTGGCCTTACTGACAGCCTACTTGCGTTTCGGACCTGGGATCGAAGCCGGTTTGGCTAAAAGGGGAATTTGCTGGCAAATGGCAGCAGCGATCGGGCTGTCGGTCGGTCTCATTCTTTTGAGTCCGGTGGGTGCGCGCTACGCTGTGCCGGCTGGCAGCGCCCTGTTGGGGTTTACGCCTGGGATGATTCTGGAGCGTCGCTGGGTTCGGTTTGATTGCGGCGGCAGCATCTTAAGGCGCTGCTTGCGGTTTGTTGTGGGCATGGTCGTTGTTGTCTTCCTGTGGGCGGGGCTCGAGGTCGCTTTTTCAGGTCTGGCGCCGGCAGTATTTTTCCGAATTTTGCGCTACGCGTTAATGGGCTTGTGGTGCTCCTGGGGTGCGCCCTGGTTGTTTGTATGGTTTAAGCTTGCTGATACAGAGTAATACTGCATTTTTTTAATCCAAATGATTTTTCAGTTAATTGCCGACGGGGTGCTGGGCATTCATTTCTTATTCGTTGCGTTTGCCCTGCTAGGTGCACTTTTGCTCATTCGCTGGCCGTGGATCGTATGGGGGCATCTTCCGGCAGTCGCCTGGGCAGCCTGGATTGAGTTTTCAGGAAATATCTGCCCTTTGACGCCGCTGGAAAACGCGTTGCGAATCCGGGGCGGGGGTAACGGTTACGCCGGTGATTTTGTCGGGCACTATATCCTGGGATTGTTATACCCGGACGGTCTCACCCGCCAGATCCAGGTTGTTTTAGGAGCGCTTGTGCTGGTCATTAACATGGCGATATATGGATATGTATTCTTTTGGCACAAGAAAAAGCGGCTGAATGGATAGATGCGGTTTCAAAACACCTAAGGGGCGTCTGAAGCCGGAGCCATTTTTCAGGGCTTGGCGAACATCGCCATTCAACTATGTCGAAAAGGTAATAAGGCAATTCGTTTAACGTGTTTTACGGATCGAAAGGAGTGCGCCCGTGCATACGAATCCAGATACGCATCGCAAGACCATTGGCTATGTGCTGTGGCTTTTTGGTTTCACCGGCTCCCATCGTTTCTATTATGGTTATCCAGTTATGGGGACCCTTTATTTTTTTACGCTGGGAATCTTGTTCATCGGTTGGATCGTGGACCTTTTTCTGATTCCATCCATGGACCGTAAAGCTGATTTGCGGTTTACGGCCGGCAGAGTTGACTATAATTTAGCCTGGATTTTATTAACGTTTCTGGGGCTGTTTGGAATCCATCGAATGTACATGCGAAAATGGTTGACCGGGATTTTGTATCTGCTCACCGGGGGATTGGTGGGATTCGGCGTGATCTATGATTTTTGGACCTTAAACGACCAGGTGACATTGATCAACAGCAAGGCCTAACGACAGGACGGCATTCATACATTTACGCTTTCAAATGTCATACCGCCCATCCGGGCGATCGGCATAAAAGCTTCATCTTTCAAAATGCCTTTCCAGCGCAGTAGCCCATGGTCCCAGCAATGCTGTTCTCGCCTTTTCATCGATTTACAGGTTGACATCGCCGGGGAGAGTCATTAGCTTGCATTTTTGAGATATTTCTCATAAAGGAGCCTGTTGCTATGGTAAGACCCCGCAAGGACCGCATGGTCGCTTACAATCCGGAAATCTGCTACTTTAAACCCCGGGGCATTCCCATGATGAAGCTGGAAGAGGTGCATCTGACAGTTGATGAACGTGAAGCCATCCGCCTGTCAGACCTGCAAGGCTTATCGCACGAAGATGCCGGTCAGCGTATGGGCGTTTCAAGAGCCACGTTTGGCCGTATTATCCAGCACGCCCGGCAGGTGGTTGCCGATGCGCTCATCAACGGTAAGGCCATCAATGTCGCGGGCGGCAATTATCGTATCGTTGATCAAAATCGAATATTTCGCTGTATCAACTGTCGCCATGTTTGGGAAGAAGCCAAAGGGACTGGCAGACCGCATCATTGCCCGGCCTGTAGGAAAGATGATTTTTGTCGCTTTATAGAAGACGAAAAAGCGACGCTTTAAAACGCATTTATACAGGAGATATTCAAAATGGTTGATATTCAAGACAGCATGCCGCCTGATCCTAAAAAAATTGAAGAACAGAAGGATGCGGCGGTGAAAACCTCATTGCAGAAGATAAAACACAAAATTATCGTTATGAGCGGCAAAGGTGGTGTCGGCAAAACCAGTACCGCTGTTAACCTATCCTTGGCCCTGGCTGACGCCGGACACAGGGTCGGCGTCATGGATGTTGATTTACACGGCCCGGACGTTCCGCGTATGCTGGGCCTGGATGGCATGCCAGAGCTGATGCCGAATAAAAAACTCAGCCCTATAAAATATTCGGAAAATCTAGGCGCCATGTCGATCGAGTCTTTTATTCCCAGTAAGGACGATGCCATCATCTGGCGCGGGCCAATGAAATATTCGGCCATCCGGCAATTTATCGGCGATGTCGAATGGGGGAATCTTGATTTTCTGGTGATTGACAGCCCACCGGGAACAGGAGATGAGCCGTTGACGGTGGCACAAATCGTTTCAGATGCCAGAGCCGTCATTGTAACGACGCCTCAGGAAGTCGCTCTGGCCGATGTACGCAAATCCATTAATTTCTGTAAAACTGTAAAAATGGGGATCATCGGTCTGGTGGAGAATATGAGTGGCCTGAATTGCCCCCATTGCGGTGAAATGATCGATCTCTTCGGATCCGGCGGTGGCGAAAGAACAGCGCGGCAGACCGGCATCCGCTTTCTGGGAAGAATTCCCTTCGACCCTAATGTCGTTGCCTGCGGGGATTCAGGGGCCTGTTATCAGAAAGTCCATGCCGACACGGCGGTATCCCGTGCCTATGCTGATGTGGCTCGGAAGCTCGCCCAGCTCGCTTGACGTCATCTCAAAAATGTCTTTGAGAATACGAAGGTCAAATGAAATTTAAGATTACAACGCTGGTTGAGAATACGGTCGGCATCGGCGGCAGCCGCAAGCTTATTGCAGAACATGGTCTGGCCTTTTTAATCGAAACCGGGACACAGCGCATTTTATTTGATACCGGGCAGTATCTGGCGCTGGAAAACAATGCCCGTATCCTTGGCATTGATCTGGCAACTGTTGACAAGGTGGTGCTCAGTCATGGCCACTACGATCATAGCGGCGGCTTAAAGCATCTGCTGGCGTGCAATTCGGATTTTTCCCTGTATGCCCATCCCGATGTCTTTGCCCGCAAAATGATTGAGCGCGACAACCAATACCGCGAAATCGGTATGCCTGTCGGTAAAGAAGTGCTGGTCCAAAAAGGCGTCAAATTATACCTGGACACTGCATCACTGCCAATTACGCCCCACATTCTAACGAGCGGTGAAATACCGCTAGAATCCAAATTCGAATCGGTGG
>JASFJF010000454.1:0-3651 GCA_050122255.1 Desulfobacterales bacterium | reverse complement strand
TGGGCAAGGATATTTTAATAAACCTTTTTTATTGCACGGATATGCATAACTTTTTGCCGCACAAATATCTTAATTGACTACCACAGATAAACCTTTGCCTTCTCGTCATTTACAATGACTAACACAAACAAGACCGTAAAAATAGGCCCCGGACCCTCAGCATTAACCAAATTTTAAATCAAATTTAATACTATCTTAACAACATTTTGTTTTTATTAATAAAAATATTCCAGCCCCATCACAAGAGGAGATATCTGCATGCGTGCTGATTTACATGTTCACTCAAAGTACTCCCAGAGGCCGTCGCAGTGGTTTTTGCAAAAAATTGGCTGTCCAGAAAGCTTCACAGAACCGCTGGATCTTTATCGCATCGCTCACAACCGCGGAATGACTCTTGTTACGATAACCGATCATAACCGCATTGATGGTGCTCTGGAAATCGCGCACCTGCCGGGAACATTTCTTAGCGAAGAAGTAACATCATATTTTCCCGAAGATCAATGCAAGTTGCACGTGCTCGTATACCAGATTACTGAAAGTCAACATGAAGACATTCAAAAATTACGTAAAAATCTATATGAGCTGGTTGACTATCTTCAACAGCAACACATTTGCTACGCGCTGGCACATCCCATGTATGCAGTCAATGACCGCTTAACAATTGAGCATTTTGAAAAATGTCTCCTCCTGTTTAAAAATTTTGAATTAAATGGTGATTTCAATCCTGAATCGAATGAATACCTCAAACGAACCTTATCCGATTTTGATCGGGAGACAGTATATCGATTGGCAGACAAGCATGGGCTTTTCCCAACGCTGCCCGAGCCCTGGAAGAAAAACCTGGTCGGCGGATCAGATGACCATAGTTCGCTTAATATTGCGCGGACCTTTACCGAAGTACCACAGGCTGACTCGGTGGTTACTTTTCTGCTCGGAATCGACAACGGCCAGACCAGCGTTATCAGTCAACCCTCATCACCCCAAAACTTTGCGCGCAATCTATACAGCATTGCCTACCAATTTTATCGTCATAAACTTGGTCTGGGAGATTATGAGCCGACTGACAATGTTTTAAAATTTATTGACAGTTGCCTGCTAACCGGTCAAGAAGCGCATTCCGGATTCTTTAAAAAGCTCCACATCCTGCGCCAATACCGGCGTCAAAAAAAAATTGCAGGCAGTGCACCGGATACCATGATGGAACTATTGCGCCGTGAAACCAGCAAACTTCATGCCGAAAATCCGCACCTCTTTCTGATCCCCGAAAATGCCGGCACGCATTGCCCGGAGATCGAGCAACAATGGTTTGTGTTTGTCAAAGAAATATCCAATCGGGTTCTGTTGCAATTTGCCAATCATCTTTTCGATCATTTTTCAGGTGCCAACCTATTTAATATCTTTCATACGATCGGATCCGCCGGCGGTTTCTACACATTACTGGCGCCTTATTTTGTGGCTTTTGCACTTTATAACAAGCACCGGCAATTTCAAGGCATGCTTGAAAAACGATTTGAGCGGCAAAGGATACCGAAGGCCCAAGTCAGCATGAGCGAAAATGTCGCTGTTTTTACGGATACGTTCTACGGCATCAATGAGGTCGCCGATACCCTGCAGCAACAGGTTGCATCAGCCATCAAATGTAATCAACAGTTGACTGTTGTGACCTGCGATGGTGAAAATCGAACCGACAGAAGCGGCATTCAAAATTTCAAGCCCATCGGCGCCTATGATTTTTCTGACTACCCGGAATCAAAGTTGTTTTACCCGCCATTGATGGCAATGCTTGAATTTTGCTACCGGGAAAATTTTACGCGGATCCATGCCGCCACACCGGGACCGATCGGACTGGCTGCATTGCTCGTTTCACGGTTATTAAAGCTTCCGATAAACGGTACCTACCAGACATCCCTGCCGCTCCATGCACAATTTCTCACCGGTGATGCGATGATGGAGGAGTTAGCCTGGAAATACACAAAATGGTTTTACAGTCAAATGGGCCGGATTTTCGTGCCTTCGCAGAGTGCCTACCAGGAACTGGTGGGAAAGGGGATCGCTGCAGAAAAAATACATCTTTTGCCCCATGGGGTGGATATTGAAAGATTTCATCCCAGCAAAAATAATGGCTTTTTAAAAAAGCGCTTTGCGGTTGATGATGGTCTGAAATTGCTCTACGTGGGTCGAGTTTCCAAGGAAAAGAACTTGCATACCTTGTGCCGGGCCTATCAAATGCTTTATCAATTGCGCAAAGATGTGCAACTTGTTGTCGTTGGTAACGGCCCCTATTTGGATGAAATGAAAGCGAAGCTCAGGGGCACCTCATGCTTTTTCACCGGCTATTTAAATGGAGATGATCTGCCGACTGTTTACGCTTCCTGTGATGTCTTTATTTACCCCAGCACTACGGACTCATTCGGACGGGCTGTACTGGAAGCTCAGGCTTCCGGCTTACCGGTCATTGTGACAGATCGAGGGGGGCCGCAGGAAAATATTGTTGCGGGCAAGACAGGACTCGCTATTAAAGGCGATGATGCCGACAGCCTTGTGGATGCATTGCACTTTTTTATTGCCAATCCAACAGCCGCCCGGCAGATGAGCCGGGCCGCACGGCAATATATGGAAGAGCGTTTTTTTGACGGTGCCTTTCACCATTCCTGGAAAATGTATGCGGCCGCTGCTGATGATTTGGAAAGATCACTTTCCAAAGCCATGTGATTTTTCACCATGATTAGCCGGTTTAATGACAAACCCGCCCATTATAACCCTCGCACCCGACCAAAGCCACCATTACTTAATTCTAACGCCGGATTCATGATCTGCTAACACCACAAAGTTAGTTAAATCGCAAGACCTAATACTAGTGGTGTAACTTTTAGTTCTTCTTGATAATTCGGAAGTCGGCATACGTCACTTTGGTAAACGCGAACCTTATGGATGTGTTGCACTCGAGGTCAGTGAACCTTGTAAGTCAAAACTGTACGGTTCCCATCCTTGTTTCACCTGATTCAGCTGACAACAATTATATGCAGTTGTTGCTTATGCGCCCCAAATTCATCTTCAGCCCCCACATCATCCTTAAAAATCCAAATATAGAGAGGCTCAAAAATGGCCATTCCAAAGCATTATGTGATTGATACGAATGTATTGCTTGAAGACCCGGATGCGCTCTCAAAGCTGCGCAATGGAAATGAAAATCAAATTTACATTCCCTATCATGTTTTACTTGAACTCAATAAATTTAAAAAAAGCCCGAAATTAGGACACATTGTTGCCCGGGTTGTGAAGTATCTAAATGACTACCCTGACCATTACAAAATATTAAATGCCAGCGGTGTTGCCAGCGCTTTCGCCGGGCTGGTGGATAATTTCATTATAAAAGAGATTCTGAACAGCGGATTGAAAAAGCCCATCCTGGTCACCAATGACAAAATCTTTCAGCTACAGGCCGGATTGCAGGGCGTTAAAAGCGAAATCTACAAAGAATCCGTACCGTTTAAATCCGAAGCCGAGTATTTTACCGGTTTTAGTTCTTCAGCTGATGCGATGGTATCCAATTCATTCAGGTGGAACGAGCAGGGAAAACCGGTTTTCATGGGTGCCCGGGGCGAAAAGCTGATCGACTATCAGCACAAAATCTGGAATGTCACACCACGC
>JASFJF010000453.1:0-3655 GCA_050122255.1 Desulfobacterales bacterium | reverse complement strand
GTTCATCACGCACGGTGATTTTTTCGACGAAGTCATGCCTCAGAGTCGGCTTTTTATCCAGGTTTTTAAAGCGATGCATGACCTCAGGATTAAACTGGGCGCCCGGCCGGTGCATGTCGCCCGGTACGCCAAAAAATGGCAGCGATTCTATGCCTATCTGCGCAAACACGTAATGACAAATGCCGTTCACTACGCCAGAGAAAATGGATTCAACGCCGTAGCATGCGGTCATACTCATTATGCCGAAGAACAATTTGTGTATGGGATTAAATACCTAAATTCCGGTGCCTGGACAGAGCGCCCGACCTTTTATGTGCGCGTAAGCGCTGATGAAATCGTGTTGGAAAATGCAGCAGAATCAACCGGACAATTAAAATCTTTAGAACACGGACCCTACGCCGGGTGGGTCGAGCGGCGGATCCGCAGCCGCTGTTGCCGGTGAAATGGTGCCGCTGGCCGCGCAATTGTAACCCGCGCAGCCCTGATTTGATAAACACGCACCCATATTCGCACAGGGTGGTATTTTACGAAGCGGGTTTGGCGGTCTTTTTACCAAGCTTTTCAAGCTGTTTGTTGATGTCGTCCTGAAATCCCTGGAGGCTGCGGTCCCGCAGCCGCTTACCGTTGATAAAGACGGTGGGCGTTCCTCTCACACCGGCCCGGCGTCCGTCTGCAAGATCCCTTTTCACCCGACCCTGAGTAGAGGGATCTTTCTTCATTTTTTCATATTCTTCCAGGTTCAGGCCGACGGTCTTGGCAATCTCTTGAATTTTCTCGTCATTGAGCCGGTTGTAGTTTTCAAACAAAAGGTCATGAAACTCCCAAAATTTTTCCTGGCTGTCAGCAGCCAGCGCGGCCACCGCGGCCTTCATTGCGTACTTATGATTTTGCAGAGGAAAATTTTTAAAAACAACTTTAACATCTTGCGGATATTTTTCGAGCACCTGCTCGAGTATGGGCACCAGCCCGGCACAGTACCTTCATTGAAAGTCATCGAAGACAGCAATCACAACCGGTGCATCTGCTTTTCCCTTAAAAGGTGAGCCAGCGGTATTGATGGTCTGGATAAATTCAATGGTTACCATCTGAACGCTTTTGTTTTTGCTACTGCTCAAAATGAGCGTGTCACCGCGGGGCCCCAATTTAATCCGGTCTACGTGCTGGCCGACATTCATTCTAGCATCTGGTTTCTGGGTTGATGAGTAGACCAATATTTCGCCCTGATCGGTCAGAATAAAAATCCTGCGCCCATCACGGGTGGCGGCCACATCGATTGGAGACGCGTCCAGTTTCAGCGTCTGATACACTTCCCATTCCAGTTTATCGGATGCTGAGGCACCAGCAAAAGCAACCGGTACAATTATGAAAACCAATACCAAGATCCATCTGCGATATTTCCAGTTCATTATTTTATCTCCTTATCCGCTGCAGCAGTATAATCACTGTTGATCAACCACAAAAATCAATCCATACCATCGGTCTTACAAATGAAAGCTGTAAAGTATTTTCCATTATTTCAAACCGCGGGTACAAACTTTCTATATCAAAAGTTAATGAACTGCAACAAGCTTATCATTAACAAACCAAAAAACAACTTCTGACAGGATTGGAAATCATTAGCAATTATCCGATTCGTACCTAAATAAGGATTCATCGATTTGAATCCTTTACTTAAAAATTTAGAAACTTATAATTTTATGGGCGTCCCTTATTTTAGGCTGCTTCATTCCGGGCGGTAGGGCTTGCCCAATGCGGAAGGGGCCATGCCCGAAAACACGTTCAGCAGGGCTTTAACATGCACCTTGCCTTCGGCCCAGATCTGCCCTGATTCTTTCTGGGCAATAGACATAATCAGGAGGGTAAAAATCATGAGCGGAAAGGGCGCCACTTGAAAGACCTGGGCGGGCACCGACGGCAACCATCCCTGGAGATAGATGCCCAGAACCTGCAAAAAGGAAAACAGATAGGCCCCGATAGCCGCCCGCACCGGATTCCAACCGCCGAAGATAACCAGTGCCAGCGCGATCCAGCCGGTACCTTCGGCACCCTGGGGGCGCCCCCAGCCGGGTTTGGTGGCCAGTGAAAAGGTGGCTCCGGCCAAACCGACCAGCAGGCCGCCGCAGACGGCATAAAGTATTTGCAGTCTTTTGGGGTTCATTCCCCGGGCGTAAGAGGCCCGGGGGTGCTCGCCCACCGAGCGCAGCTTTAGGCCGTAAGGGGTGTGATAGACATACCACCAGCACATCAGGATCAGCACAAGGCTGAAATAAACCGGTACGCTATGGTGAAAGAAAACGTCGCCAATAAACGGTATTTTTTCCAGCAGCGGCAGGCCCAGTGGTTTTACCTGCGGGCCCTGGATACGAGAGTAGGGGTTGCCGATAAAATAGGCCAGATCGCGTCCCATCAAGGTTAGCACGAATCCGACGGCCACCTGGTTTTGGCCCAGGTAAATGCTGAAAACCGCCACGGTCAGCGCCATCAGGGCACCCGCCAGTGCCCCGGCGGCAAAACCGGCCAAGGGGCTGTGGGTTTCAAAGGCCACCGCAAAGGCCACCATGGCGCTCAACAAAATGGAGCCGTCCAGCGAAAGATTGATCAACCCGGCTTTTTCGGTAACAGTCTCGCCCAGGGCCGCCAGCACGATCGGCGCGGCTCCGGCAATGACGCCGGCGAATAAGATGGTGATATCTAGTTCAAGCATGCTACGTGACTTGTTCCATCAAACAATTGGGTGCAGCGCTCCTACCGGCACACGGTGCAGGGCATAAGGCGCAAGGTTTTTGGCATTATGCCCTAAATCCAAACGCAATTACACGTCATCTGTCCTCAGACTTCTGTCCTCTGATCTTTGCCCGCTGCCGTCGCCAGGCATGAACACCGAGAGTGGCCAGCACCAGGGCGCCCTGGATCACGCCGCTTAGAGATGAATCCAGCTGCAGCGCCATGGGCAGCTGGATGCTGCCGACGTTCAGACACGCAAAAAACAATGCCACCAGCGGCACCAGCCAGATATTATAATTGGAGAGCATGGCCACCAGCAGGGCCAGATACCCGTAGTTGCTGGATATGGCCGGCAACAGGCGGTGATAGACCCCGCTGACCTGGAGGCTGCCGGCCACACCGGCAAACCCGCCGGCAAAAATCATGGCCAGCACCATATTGCGGGCCGGTTTGAGCCCGAACAAATAGGATGCAGACGGATTATGACCGATGGCTTTTAAATACAGACCGATTTTAGTGTAACGCAGAATCAAGGCCGTTAAAACCAGAGCCAGGCAGACAATGGCCAGGGCCGGCAGTGACAGCCGGATTGATACCAGCTGGGGTAGCCACAAAGCCGGCGGAAAAACCTCGGTGCCGCTCATCGAGGCAACCCCCGGCCGCTTCCAGGGACCGAATATGAGCCACAGAATCACTCCCTGGGCCACAAAATTGAGCCCCAGTCCGGCAAAGATTTCATTGACGCCGCCCTTTGTTTTAAGAAAGCCGGCTATCAGCGCCCAGAGTGCACCGCCAAACAGGCCGGCGAGAATTGAACCTAAAATGATCAATGAGGGCATCTGGCTTTGCAGGCCCAGCCGCAAAAAACCCGTCGTAAAAACAGCCCCCATCATCACTTGGCCCTCGATGCCGATGTTCCACAACCCGATGC
>JASFJF010000452.1:0-3656 GCA_050122255.1 Desulfobacterales bacterium | reverse complement strand
CTTGCTCAAAAAGGCCTGGGCTTTCGCCTGTTCCTCTTGTTCACCGGTAAACTGGTAGCGATAGCCCTTGGGCCAGTCAATTCGCTGCGCCAGGCGTGCATCGATATCTTTGATTACGTCATTGGCCAGGCGCCCCGATACATCACCGGAAATGGTAACCACTCTTTTTTGATCCAATCGCATAATCGCGCCAATACCACTACCCAGCTTGACCTCGGCCAGACTGGTCAGGGGAATCGGCTCGCCTTGCGGGCCTGAAACCGTAATACGCTTGAGGCTTTTGATAGACTGGCGATCGCGTTTGGGCAGACGCGCAAGAATGTCATATTCATCTTTGCCCTCTCGGTAAACACCGGCTTTAACTCCGTTGATGGCTGATTTTACCGTATAGGCAATGGTGTATGTATCCAGCCCCATTAGCGCCGCTTTTTCTTTGTCCACCCGCACGCGGATTTCGGGTTTGCCCTTGACAAAATTGTCCTTTAAATCCACCAGTCCGGGAATGTCTTTGATAACTTTACGGGCGCGGGCAGCCAGGTCACCGAGCATCAAAATATCGTCGCCGAAAATTTCAATGTTAATCGGTGGTCCGGTAGGAGGGCCTTCTTCTTCTTTTTCCACCTGTACTTCTGCTCCATGGATGGTGCTTAGAATTCGTTGCCGCACCTCTTTGACAATTTGCGATGACAGCCGCGATCGGTCATGGAAATCTTTAAAGTCCAGCACCACCCGGCTGATATGGGTGCCGGTGCCACCCTGGGAAAAGGGGTCTCCGCCGATGGCTCCGATATTGGATATGACGTAACGGATATCCTCATATTCGGATACAATTTCCTCGATCTGGGATACCAGGCGATCGGAGCTATCCAGATTTGTGCCTTCCGGCATTTTGATGTTGACGTAAGCGCGGCGCGGCTCGGTTTGCGGGAAAAATTCCGTGCCCTTGCCAAATAAGACAAAGGCCAGCGTGGCACCGATCAGCAGCGCAACGGCTGAAAGGATAACCACCCCGCGATGCCGCAGCGACCATTTGAGCACCATCAAATAAACCTGCTTAACTACTGGCTCGCGGGTTTCCGCGTTCTTGATGGGTTTTTTGGCATGGATGCTTTGATAGCGGGCCGACAGCACCGGATTGATCACCATGGCGACAAACAGTGAAGCGCTCAGGGCCATTATGAGAGTCATGGGCAGATATCCCATGAACTCACCCATGATTCCCGGCCAGAACAGCATGGGCGAAAAGGCCGCCAGGGTGGTCAGGGTGGATGTGATCACCGGCCAGGCGACCTGGTCGGTTCCCACGGCAGCTGCCTCCGAACGGGATTTGCCCTGCTGCATGTGGCGGTAAATATTTTCGACGATAACAATACCGTTGTCCACCAGCATGCCCAGCGCTAATATCAGGGAAAACAACACCACCATATTCAAAGTGACATCCAATCCGGTCAGCAGTATGAAGGTGATGAACATGGAATAAGGGATCGCCAGGGCCACAAAGACAGCGGACTGCCTGCCAATAAAAAAGAAGATGACCGCCAGCACCAGGATCAGTCCGGAGATAATGTTGTTTTCCAGATCTGCCACCAACAGCCGCACGTCGTTGGACTGATCGGCGGTCAGATCAACTTGAAGGGTCTGCGGCAGCTCGGGCCGCATATCGGTGACGACCCGCTTGACTTCTTCGGTAACACGCACGATGTTTTCACCGCTGCGTTTTAGGACGCCGATGGTGACACTGTTTTTCCCATTGATGCGGGATCGGGTCAGTGGATCTTTGTACGCATCTTTGATGGTGGCGACATCTCGCAGATAAACCGGTTTGCCGTCCCGCACGAAGGCTACGATCGAAAATATTTCTGAGGGATGCTCAAAGTCTTCCGGTACGCGTACCAGGTATTTGCCTTCACCGATATCCATGCTGCCGCCGGGCATATTGACATTGCTGTTGTTGACCGAACCGACAATGCTGGAAAATGGAACATTGTATGCCCTCACGCGATCCAGGTCGAATTCCACATGAATTTCACGTTCCAGTCCACCGGACAGGCGGGCCTCCAGGACCCCGGCGATGGCCTCCAGCCGATCCTGCATATCCTCGGCCAGATTTTGCAACCGCCTCAGGCTGAAAGGACCCGAGAGCACGACCCGGATGACCGGCATGTCTGAAAAATTGACTTCCTTGATGACCGGATCATCCTGCAGATCCGCCGGTAAATCCCCTTCGGCCTGATCGACCTTATCGCGCACCTTCTGTAGGGCATCGTCCAGGTTAACTTTGGGCAAAAATTTGATGGCCACTGTGGAAAGGCCTTCGGCAGAAGTTGAGCGGATTTCCTCGACATCATCAATGCCCTTGAGCTTGCGCTCTATGGGAATCGTGATCAATTCCTCCATGTCGGCCGGTGCCACGCCTTCATAGGTGGTGGTTACAAATACATATGGGATCGTAATGTCCGGGAAGGATTCACGCGGCAATGTGACATAGCAGTACACGCCGGCAATCACAATGACCACCAGTAGTGCCAGCACGGTTATCTGCCGTTTGAGTGCATATTGATTGAGAATCATTGCACGCGTACCTTCATGCCGTCTTCGACTTCGGTCTGCCCTTTGACAATCAGGTGATCGCCAGGATTCAAGCCGCTGGTGATCTGCACGCGATCGCCTTCAATAACGCCGATGCCAACGGTACGCGATTGCGCCACTCCGTCTTTTTCTACAAAGAGCAGCCGCTCGCCTCCTTTGTCCACCAGTGCAAAAAGCGGTGCCAACAGAGCATCTGGAATCACGCGGCGTACAAAAGCCACTCTGGCAATCATCCCGGGGCGGATATCACCAAATGGGTTTTCGATTATCGTGCGCACCAGAAAGGTTTTGGTGGCCGGATCGGCTTTAAAGGCCACAAAATCCACCGTCCCGCTGAGGGTTCGGTCCGGAAAGGCATCGATCCTGACCGGTGTTTCTTGGCCCTGCAATACATACCGGACGTCAAGCTCCGGCACGCGGACATTGATTTTGATACGCTCAACATTGATGATATCGGCGATTGGCTTGCCGGTGTCGATAAATTCGCCGGCATCCACGTACAAATGATCGATGACCCCGTTGATCGGCGAGCGCGGAAAGCCATGATTATACCGGACCTGTACCTGTTGCAGATCGGTGGCTGCCAGCGTGCGTTGGGTTTTGCTCTGATCCAGCTCCTCCTGGGCAATAATCTTGCGCTCGAAAAGGCGCTGACGCCGCTGGTATAGGTCATTGGCCAATCGATACTGGGCCCTGGCATGATCCAGGGCGGCCTTTAGGGCGGAGACGTCGATTTTGATCAACAAATCATTTTTGTTGACACGCTCACCCTCGCGCGGGCCGATCCACTCGATGCGCCCGGCGGTATCGGCCGCTACTTTGACATCTTGCCAGGCCTCGGTTGTGCCCGGTAAAAATATAATATCCCGTATGGGTTCCGCCTTGATCTCCATAATCGTAACCGGGACCGCCGGAAGCAGATCTGCCCGGGCGTCAGTTTTGGCGAGTCCGGCCTTATCTTCACAGCCGAATGCAAAAAGGCCTGCCCACAACAGTACGGCCAGAAGTAAACATAAACGTTTGGTTTGCATTTAATTTTCCGTCCCTTGGTCGATTCCTTTAAAGGC
>JASFJF010000451.1:0-3658 GCA_050122255.1 Desulfobacterales bacterium | reverse complement strand
CTGAAATAGCGGGATATTTAACGGAAAATGTCCCGCCAAATCCGCAACAATAATCTGAATTGTGCATTTCAATGAAATCGATACCGGCGACATGCTGCAAAAGTGTGCGCGGTTGACGCCTGACACCAATGCCGCGCATCAAATGACAGGAATCATGATAGGTGACACGCCCTTCAAAGCGCGCCCCCATATCATCAACGCCCAGCACGTCCACCAGGTACTCGCTAAATTCAAAAGTGCGCCGAGCAATATTCAAGGCGCGCGGCAACCAGTGGGGCTCGTCCTGAAACAGGTCCTTATAGTGATGCCGCACCATGTTGACACAGGACCCCGAGGGACAGACAATTATTTCAGCCTCATCAAACACTTCAATAAAATGCCGCGCGGCGATCTGCGCCTGGCGGCGATAACCGGAATTAAAGGCCGGCTGCCCGCAGCAGGTTTGATCAGCAGGGCAGTTCGGGGAAATCCCCAGTCCTTGCAGCACGCGCAGCATGGCTTCAGCCACCTCGGGGTAGTGGGTGTCCACCAAACACTGGACAAATAATGTAACTTTTTGATTGTTGCCCATTTTTAATTTACAGCCAATTATTCGTTATTGAACTCAAAATGGCAGGCACATCGCAGATAATTGGCCTCTGGTACGGTTCCGTTATCGATAAAAGCGCTGCCAACCGGTAAGCAGGTTTGAAACCGCAGCATCGAAAATAAAGCTGAACGCTACAATGAACCGTTCAAAAAATCCAGCCTAAATTCAAATCGGCGCATATCTGTTGTAGCGCTTCAATATGATTTAGAAAGCTTGCGCTAAAAATTATTTCTGATAAGATATTGCAAGCTTAGGAGACAATGACCATGTCAGAACAAAGAACGGCGCTGCTGGAGCTCATTGATAAAATAGAGCACATGGGGCAATTTCAGGACCGCATCGATTTCCCGGCCACCATCGGGCAGATATGGGAGGTATTTCTGGATGATGTGCGCAGCCTAATCGAGATTGAAGTTTGTGCTTTTTTTGTGGTTGATGACGATTCCCACGAATTTATTTTAGAATATGTTTATCCTGATAATAGAAAGAAAATTTGTAAAAAAGAAGTCGATTATCAAATTGAATGCGGCATATTTTCCTGGATAATCAATCGCAGACAACCGGCGCTGATCCCCGCTCTGGCATTTGAAGACGGCAAGTCAATTGTGATGTTGCCGCTTTCCACCATTAAAAGAACGCTGGGCGTCGTCATGGTGAAGACACCCATCAAGGAAAGTTTCATAACCCAGGAAAACATGAAGCTTCTGACCATGCTGGCCAAACAATACTCACTGGTACTGGAGAACACCCTTCTGTATGAACGTTTGAAGCGAAAGCACAAATCGCTCGAAAAAGCCAATGGCGAAATCAGGCTTTTATCCAGAAAAGATTCACTGACCGGGTGCTATAATCGCGGCTACCTCAACGAACACCTGCAGCACGAAATTAAAAGGGCTTCGCGCTATCATCACCCGCTCTCAATTGCTTTATGTGACATCGACCATTTCAAGCAGGTAAATGACACTTTTGGTCATTTATGCGGCGATATGGTTCTGACCGAATTTGTGCAGCGCATCCTGTCCCTGATCCGATCCGACATGGACTGGCTGGCACGATATGGCGGAGAAGAATTCTTACTTGTCTTGCCCGAAACCCATTATAAAAATGCCAGTCGCCTGGCCGAAAGGCTTCGCAAGCAAATTTCAAAAAAGAAATTTAGCTGGGAGCAAGAGAAGGTTTCTATCACTGCTAGTTTCGGGGTCACCGGCATTGACAAGGGCGCAAACCTGGAAGGTTTTTCCGTCGATGACTTTATCGAAATGTCAGATCAGTATCTCTATCAGGCCAAAAATTCAGGAAGGGATAAGGTTATCGGTGGACCGTTTTCCAGTTAGCGACCGGATTTCCTTCTTTGCTTTATCTTTTCAAACCCCGCCTCGACAACCGGTTGTATTTTATCGAGTTTGATGGGCTTGGTCAGATAATTGTCAAAACCGACCTGCTTTAACTTCTGCAAATCGTATAGATCCGCATATCCGGTTAATGCAATGATGACTGATTGTGAGTTTCGTTCTCTGATTCGCTGACAAAACTCAACACCGTCCATATCGAGCATTATCAGATCCGTTATGATCACCGGAAAATCCTCTTTTCGCATGAGCGCAAAAGCCACTTCCGGCGATTCGGCTTCGGCCACCGAATAACCTGCCTTACTCAGCAGTTTATTCAACAGATCTCTTTGAAAATCCTCATCATCGACGACCAATATTTTTTTTTTCATCGCATACCTTTTGTAATTGGATTGGGCCGCCACACAGGGATGCCGCGCGGATGTGACAATGCTTTGTTGTAGATAGCAAAATCGATATTAGAGGTTTTGTAGGATAATGTCAAATTAAGATACCGAAAGGTTAATCTGAAAATTACACCTCTCATAACCATTTCAACAAAAAATTATGGCGGTCCACTTCAGCCCCATGTATTACGGGTGATACTTTGACATTAAAAAATATATACCATATTATGGGCTCAAAAAACGGAAAGGAGCGACAGCCCCTTATCGATGAGTGAATTCTGGGATTGGTGGCAGCATCTGCCGCAAAATATGAGCCCGGTTATATTTGAAATCGGCTGGTTCAAAGTCCAGTATTATGGATTGTCGTATATTGCCGCCTTTGCCACCACCTATTTTCTGGTGCTTTACCGCATCAAGCATGAAGAGCGTTTTACGTTCACCAAAGATCAGGTTAATGATATCACCACCTACGCTATTCTGGGCCTGATTGTCGGCGCCCGTTTGGGTTATGTGCTATTTTACAATTTAGCCTATTATCTGCGCCATCCGCTCGAGATCTTTTTACCGTTTTCGTTCTCTAACGGCTTTGCATTTACCGGCATCTCCGGTATGTCCTATCATGGGGGCTTGATCGGGGCATTGCTGGCTGTCACATGGTACATCCGCAAAAACAAACTGGAATTCTGGGATGTGATGGATTTATATTTTACAGTTGTGCCTCTTGGATATACCTTCGGCCGGCTCGGAAATTTTATGAACGGTGAATTATTCGGGCGGGCGACGACCGCACCGATCGGGATGTATTTTCCCCAGGCACCTGATACCGCACTGCGGCACCCATCCCAGCTATACGAAGCTTTTTTTGAAGGCGTTTTTCTTTTTTTCGTCCTTTGGGGCATTCGTAAACTTAAAAAACCCAAAGGCACCATGCTGGCCTTTTATGTGATCGGTTATGGAACTGTTCGGTTTTTTATCGAATTCTTTCGCCAGCCCGACGCCCATATCGGCTTTATCTTTCTATCCTTTTCCATGGGGCAGATTCTTTGTGCGCTGATGATTGCAGGCGGAATCGGTCTATATCTCTACTTGCGGCAAACCCAGCAGAAGAAATCAATATAAAATCCATCGGAGGAAAATGAGATATTCGAAATTTTTTCCCCCAAACCGGCATTGTCGGATAGGAGGATGACTTGGTGATGACCGCCAAAGGCCTAAAGAGGCGGATACTGACAGACCCGTCGTTAGTTCAAATTTGAGTTTTTTCTATATCCATTTTATTGTTAGAGGCAATGTGCAGCTAGAATTAAGGGACATCAATTATACCTATCCGGGAT
>JASFJF010000450.1:0-3660 GCA_050122255.1 Desulfobacterales bacterium | reverse complement strand
CGTTTATGCATTTATCACCCATCGCGGTCCGCTGGGCAACTTCGGGCTCCTGTTCACCCTGCCTGGAATTGCCATCGGCCAGACAATTCTGGCGCTGCCGATCGTCATTGGCTTAAGCGCGACCGCGGTCGAAAGTTTGGACGAAAAGCTTCGAATTGCAATTATGTCCATGGGCGCCAACCGGCAGCAGCTTTTTTTTAGCAGTTTGTGGGAGGCGCGTCACGGACTGCTGGCAGGGGCGATTGCGGCCTACGGGCGCGTCATGACGGAGGTGGGTATTTCCATGATGGTCGGTGGCAATATCAAGTGGCATACGCGTACCATTACCACGGCCATCGCCCTGGAGACCAACAAGGGGCAATTCGGATTGGGCATTGCCCTGGGCATCGTTCTCTTAGTCATTGCCTTTTGCGTGAATATCTCAGTTTCTTTTTTAAGAAGAAGGGTTTAAGCGTGAACCAACCCCTTTACGAGCTTAGATCTTTGGTGCATTCATACGGTGACAAAACGGTTGTGTCGATTGAACATCTTGGCGTTGGGCCGGGATCCATCCTGGGAATCATCGGCCCCAACGGCAGTGGCAAAAGCTCGCTTCTAAGACTGCTGGGCCTTATTGAAAGACCCTCTCAAGGGAAAATCCTATTTCATGGCCGTGAAGTCCAACCGTTTTCCGATGAAGCCCGATTTCTGGTAACGCTGTTGCCGCAAGAGCCCTTTCTGATGAAGCGCAGCGTGTTCAACAATGTATCCTACGGTTTGAAATTGAGGGGCAACGGCGGGGATATTGCTGCCCGGGTAGGCGAAGCGCTTGCGTGGGTCGGTCTGTCCAGCCGGGACTTCGTGCGGCGCCCATGGTATGCCCTCTCAGGTGGTGAGGCCCAGCGTGTCGCACTGGCAGCCCGATTGGCCCTTCAACCGAAAGTGCTTTTGCTGGATGAGCCCACCGCCAGTGTCGATGCCGCTAGTGCCCAGCTGATCAAAGAAGCCGCCCTCAGGGCGCGCCAGCAATGGGGCGCTACACTAATCGTTGCCAGTCATGACTGGCAGTGGCTTTACGAAATTTGCGATGAGATCCGGCATATTTTCAAAGGGCAGATCTTTGGAACAGGCCGGGAGAGCATCATTTTCGGTCCCTGGCAGCAACCGGAACCGGGAAAATGGTTAAAAGTTTTATCCGGCAAACAGCAACTGATTGTTACTGCGCCACCGAATAAGGAGGCCGCAGCGGTATTAGAAGATCTTGCTGTCAGCGAATCCAAATCAAGTATCGGCGATGACGATCATGTGCTGCGGGGCATCGTATCCCGGCTCAGCCTGGAAAAAAACACGGGACAGGTGGTGGCTACGATTATCGCCGGAAACCTGCCTTTCACCGTTGGACTGACGCCTCAACAAACACAGCAGCGGACCATTTTTCCCGGTAAAGAGATCTTCATTCATTACAGCCCTGAGTGCGTTAAATGGTTTTAAAGAAATGTGCCTTGATGATCGCGACTCCCCCGGCTTAAACACTAAGCTTGCCGTATTTGAGGAGATAGGCGATGGCAATTCCCGCGATAAATCCAGCCGCCAGATTTGTGGCCAGGGTAATTCCTAAAATAACCATACTCACAAACAGGTCCTTGCGGGAGGTTAAATCCAGTATGGTGAGGCTTAGTTCACCACCGGCAAACAGCAGCAATATTCCCAGGACCGCCAATGGCAAGAGATTGATGATCGCCAGCGAATGGTCGCCCAAAAGAACTGCCAGGACAACAAATACGCCTCCGATCATCATATTGGAGCCCGCCGTTCGGGCACCAAACCGGTAATGGGCTGCCAGCCCTCCGGCACCGTGGCAAAGAGGCATCCCTCCAAACGTTGAACTCAAGAAGTTGGCGAGTGCCATGCTGATGGTTGCACTGCGATAGGTTACTTTGTTGGATTGTTCTTTGAAATATGATCCTGATAAATCTGTGTAGGCAATGACCGCATTGCCTACTGTCATGGGCATTTGCGGCAAAACCAGGGCAAACAGCGCAAACGTAAAATCGGCCTGAGTGGGCCAGCCAAAGGGAAGAAATGGCGGCAGGTTGATGCCGACATGCAGCGCATTCAGGCCTGCGCGGTTGTCAAACATGAGGCCCAGGGCCATTCCGGCAACCACCACAATGAGCCCCGCTGGAAATCGTTTATTCGCCAGTAGAACCAGCGTCAGACATGTGCCGGCGACACCTATAATAATGCCGATGGGGACGGGACCAATGGCTTGAACCCCAAGATAGGGTTCGACGGCTCCATGGATTTTTTGAAGCGTTGACGTTCCCAGCATCAGCTTAACGCCCTGCACCATTAACAGGATGCCGGTGGACAGCTGGACACCCCGGACAACTGATTTGGGAATATATTTGCCAATTACGGTAACGGCTCCGGTAATACCGATCATCAACAAAACGAGGCCCATCAAATAGCCTGCTGCCGTGATCTGGGATGCATCCATGGCAGTGGCAATAGCATAAGCGCTGATTACTTTCATCGGCTGCACCGGCACGGTGACGCCGAAATAAATTCCTGCGAATACATAATAAATGCCCACTGTCAGGAACAAACCCGTCGGTTTGAGTCCGTTAATAAGTATCATCCCGACAGCCAAAGGCAAAAGGGTTCCCAGGTCCCCCAGGGAACCGGCCAATTCAAGACGATTAAATTTGTAGCCCCGCTGCATGTGCATCCTTTCTTCGAATAATCAGTAGCATATGTGTCCTTTCTGGTCAAAGTCCCCCGGCTGATGCCGTAGACGGGCAAATAAATTTTGGACGTTGAAATTCCATCTAAAATATATTACGTTATTAAAAATTGGATATCGTTGTATCATACGGTTGAAATCTTAAGATAAACTTTTGCGACCGAGGGCCTCTCGACGAGAAAGTCTATTTGTATTTTTCTGTAGAGATTGAGCGAAGAAAGGCATTTTGTCTCGGTGAGATGAGATGCCTTTTTGTTATTTTATATGGGCCGAGAAGGAAATTGCGAGCTGTGAAAGTCGGTAGAAACGATCCCTGCCCCTGCGGCAGCGGGTTAAAATATAAAAAATGCTGTTTGGCAAAAGAAACGCAGGATAATAAAGATCCCGGGGCTTTGTATGCCCAGAGATACAAGATTCGGCTCAAAAAGCAAGCTGATATAATGGGCATCCGCAAGGCCGGACAGCTGGTGCTGGCCACCTTTGAGCAACTCACCGATAAGATCCGCCCGGGAATCAAAACGGACGAGATCAACACCATCGTCCATGATTTTACCATCAAAAACGGTGCCCGGCCGGCACCGCTGAATTACAGAGGGTTTCCGAAAAGCGTCTGTGTTTCGGTCAACGAAGTGGTCTGCCACGGCATTCCCGGACCGCGGGTACTGGAAGATGGCGATATCGTCAATGTCGACATCACCTCGGTGCTCGACGGCTATTATGCCGATGCCAATCAAACCTTTTTTGTCGGCACCCCCGGTCCTGACGCGGTTAAGATCGTCAGTGTTGCCAAAGAGTGCTTAAAGCGCGGTATATCGATGGTACATCCCGGCAACACTATCGGCGATATCGGCTGGGCCATTCAAACCTACGCCGAGGGCCAGGGATGTTCGGTGGTGCGCGATTTTGTCGGCCACGGCGTCGGCTTCGAATTTCAC
>JASFJF010000449.1:0-3665 GCA_050122255.1 Desulfobacterales bacterium | reverse complement strand
TGTTCTGCCGCATCCATTTCGTTTTGGCGCGCGGACTGATCCTTTAGCGGCAGATTGCTGCAGCAGTGCACGCAGCGGTTGTTGCAGCGCCGGGTGACTTCAATTGAGGCACTGATGGGAACCCTTCTGGCGACAGATAGATTATGAACTCCCAAACTCCAGTCAGTGTAGCATTGCTCTTCCAAGGTTATTTGTAAAATCCTTTGACGTTAACCGCTTGAGCCTGCTGAAGCCAGATAAGGAAAAATGATGGGCTTGGTCTCTTTAGGCGATTCAATTTGCCAAACCAGCATTCAATATTGGCGCGTTTGCAAAGATCTTACGGTAATAGTCATTGGTTTCAAAAAGATCCTGATGGGACCCGCTGGTCACCAGCCGGTTTTCGTCGAGCACAAGGACGCGGTCACAGGCGTTGATCGTAGACAATCGATGAGTCGCAATAAACAGTGTTTTTTGCCTGATAAATTCGGGCAGTCTTTCATACAGGGATTGTTCAGCTTCAAAATCCAGGGAAGCCGTGGGTTCATCCAGGATCAGGATATCAGGATTCTTGATTAGCGCCCGTGCGATCGAAAGCCTCTGCTTTTGACCTTCGGAAAGGTTGACGCCCTTTTCACCAATATGGGTTTGATAACCCTGCGGGAGATCTTTAATGAAACGATGAATTCCCGCTGCTTTCGCCACCTGCACTACCTGCGCCTGGCTCGCCTCCGGGTTACCATAGCGCAGATTGTTCAAGATGGTGCCGGATAGCAGCCGCGGTTGCTGGGCCACGTAGCCAATGCGCTTTCGAAGAGCGCAGACATCATAGCCTGATGCCGGTTGATTATCAAAATAAATTTCTCCTTGTGTGGGTTGATAAAAACCTAAAATCAAACTTAACAGCGTGGTTTTACCCACACCGTTGGGCCCGACAATCGCCACCCGCTGCCCGGCACGCACAAAAAAGGAAAAATTTTGCAAAACAGGCTCGCTGCCGGTATACGCAAACGAAACACCCCTGAATTCAACATCACCACTCAATTTTGCCACCAGCTTGCCGTCGCCGGCATTATCTTCAGGAACGATTCTCAAAAGCGCAGATACCCGTTGCAGGGCGGCAAGGGCTTTTTGCAGCTGCAGATTGGCGGATGCCAAAATCTGGGCCGGGCCAAACACATAAACCAGGTAGGCCTGAAATGCCAGAAGCGACCCCAGGGTCCATTGATCGTCGATGATCCAAATGGCACCCACGCCAAGCGACAGGAGCCGAGCCAGTCCCGGTGTCGAGTCCACAATCAGGCTGGCAAGGGAAGCCACGGTTGTCTGTTGCAAAGTGGTTTTGAACAACTGTTGCCAGCCGGTAAGCAGGCGCTTTACCGTATGCCGTTCGGATGCATAGGCTTTGATCAAGGTGCTTTCAGACAGCGATTCTTGAAGGTTTCCCCCCAGCTCGGCTTTTTGCTCCATGGTTCGGTGGTAGAGATGATGCAATCTGTTTGAGAAATAATGTACGCAACACGCCAGACCCGGTAGCAGAACCAAAACCGCAGCGGCAAGCCGCCATTCCAGATAAAATAGCAGACAGACTCCCCCGACAAAACGAAAGGCATTGCTGCAGATATGAACAAGGGTATTGGAAAAAAACCAGCGAATCCCATCGACATCTTCGGTTAAGCGCGACATCAGATAACCGGACTGGTGATCATCAAAAAATGCTTTTGGAAATTTAAGTACTCGGGCAATGAGATCCTGCTGGACATCTAAGGTAACCTGCTGTTCCAGGCGTGCAAAATAAAATTCCTGCAGCATGCGCGCCAGCTTTTCAGCAACTAAAAAACAAGCCAGCAGTGCCGCGGCACCCGCCAAAAGCCCGAGTTGCCGGTTTAAAATAACTTCATCCACCAGATAGCGCGTGATCAGGGGTGCAGGCAAGCTGCAAAGTGCCCCTAAAATAATTAGGATAAAGCCCAGGCATCCCTTGCGCCAGTGCCGCTTGCAGTAAGGAAGGAGGTTTTTTAGGCTTTCTATAATATCTGGGTGTTTACCCTCCTTGCCGATGCGATCTTGCGGTATTTGACTGGATAATCCCTGCTTCAAATATGTAAACCAGGTTTTCATTAAATCCGATTGGTTCCTTATATGGGCTATATTTTGGACAGGACTGTCGGAAGCCTTAAATCAACCGCAGACGCACGCAGATATGCGCAGACACTATCTTTTCCTTGCTCGACCTGAGCAAGGAAAAACTGCATGCCCTGCGGGCAAACAGTTTTAAATAAGATCTGAATACAAATTATCCAGTTTGGCGATCATGGCTTCCAGGCTGAATTGCTGGCAGCGTTCTTTGCCACGTTGTCCCATTACCTTTGCCCGGTCGCGATCATTTAACAGCTTCAGGATCGCCTCTGCCAGAGCCCTCTCATCGGCCGGCGGCACCAGATAGCCGGTTTCACCGTCCTTAACCAGATCCGGTATCCCCCCTACCCTGCTTGCAACCACCGGTTTTCCGGCTGCCATGGCCTCGACCAGAACGCGGCCCATACCCTCATTTAACGAGGGCAGCACCAGCATGTCAAAGATCGGCATGAGTTCATTGATATCAGGGCGCCACCCCAAAAATTTGACTTTGCCGTTGACGTTTTTGGCCAGCGCTTCGGCTCTCAGTTCAACATCCAGATCACCTTTACCAACCAACACCAGGGCGGTATCCGGCTTTTCGGGCCAGACAGTGTTCATGGCTTTAAGCAGATATTCAGGGCCTTTAATCGGCAACAACCAACCAACAAACCCGATCACTGCGTCTGTTGGTTTCAGGCCCAAAGACCGTCGCTTTTGCACCCCTCTTCCATTGGCACTTAAAAACTGTTGTACGTCGACGCCACTGTGGATCGTTAGCAGCTTTTCGGGAGCACAAACTGACATTTCGATGTAGTCATTCTTTTCGCCTTGGGTGAGCGCCACAAGCCGATCCGTAAATTTTGAAAAAATTCGCTCCGCCCACAGAAAAATCCTGGACGCCAATCGCCCAAAGTGTCCGTAAAATATATGCCCGTGCGGGGTGTGGATAATATGGGGCACACCGCATAATTTGGCCGCCAGTCGACCGAGAATGCCACCTTTTGACGAATGGGTATGGACAATGTCGGGCTTTTCTTTAAATATCAGCCAGACCATTGTCAATAGAGCCTTTAAATCTTTGATGGGACGAATACTGCGAACAAACGACGGCAGCAGGATAACCTTAACACCACGTGCTTTGGCTCTGGCAATACCCTCTTTTACGATTTTTTT
The DNA here is from genome assembly GCA_050122255.1 of Desulfobacterales bacterium. GTDB lineage: Bacteria > Desulfobacterota > Desulfobacteria > Desulfobacterales > JAHEIW01 > JAHEIW01. The sequence continues at coordinate 392 of JASFJF010000449.1, read as the reverse complement.
CTCCTGATCGGTCATCCCGGATTCAAGCGAGGGCCCATGGATCAACACCTTCTCATATTTACCGCTGAGTTCATTGCAGGTGAGCAAGGTGTTTTGTGCAGAGCCGCCCATATCCAGACGCGTGATGATGTGAACGATTTTAGTCACTGATTGCAAACATTTTTTTTGGCGGGAAATTTTAGAAAATCTTTAATTCGGTTGCGTTTTACCTAAACTTTCTTGGCATGCTTGAAAAACCTCCTCGACGCTAATAGCATCAGTGCATTTGGGATTTACACAATCGTCAGGTCTGTGGGGATATAATCCTGTACAGCAAGCATGCTTTGAGTGAATCACTTTTATGTTTTTACCGGGAGGTTTATAAGATAAAGGTGTATTGGCCATGACAACGA
>JASFJF010000448.1:0-3666 GCA_050122255.1 Desulfobacterales bacterium | reverse complement strand
GAAAACCATATCGACTTTTTCTTCGATTGCGACCATGAGAAGCTCAGAAAAATCGTGCACAGCCACCATAATATTAACACCAATGATTCCTGAGCTCAATTTTTTTGCCTTTCTGATTTCTTTTCTCAAAGCAATGGCATTGGCATCTTTATGGCTTGCATAATAATCAGGGTCGAGCATACCTATTGAATTTGCGGCAATTACACCTATACCCCCTTCATTCGCAACCGCTGAAGCCAACCCTGAAAGAGATATTCCAACGCCCATTCCTCCCTGAACGATGGGAAGTTTCGCTACAGAATCACCAATTCTTAGTTTGGGCATCCTATGCCACTGGATTTTTGAAAGATCAAATTTTGGCCACTCTATATCACTGAGGTCTATTTTTAGTATCTTCAATTTTGTTAAAATTTCGTAATTATTCAATTGAATCTCCTTCCCGCAACGAAAGATCATATATGGTTGTCTTTCTCATCCAGCGGCAAAACTTAAAGTAATGAATATAGGTTTCAAGGATGCATAAAAGATCGCGGGTTCTATGGAGGGTATCCTTGATCTACTGAAGGGTTAAACGAGGAGTTATCACCAAGAAGTCCCTTTTTAACAGGTCCTGTCTGTCATATCAATACTAATCATATCATGATTGGTATGAAGATACGAGGATGAAATTAAATTGTTAGCATTGTTAAATGAAATACCGATTTCTCTGCAGTTTCAAGGCCTTTGATTTTTTTAACATATCAAAGATTTTTAAAACCAAAGAAAACCATGATAGCGCTTCTATAACTTAAGACACGTTATCCTATACTACGAAACGGCTGGTATTGTGAAGATTTGTCAATTGGGCAGTCAACAAAATCTTGGACTTCTAATCGTCATGAAATGGTAGCGTGTATCAAAGACGGTACAGATCAGAAGTATCATTCAACTGTCACTTTTTTACCCTTTCATTACACAACCACGACTCTTTATATGAATTTGTTCATGACCACGACCCATTTGTCGACAATTCGAGCGTATAATTCTGATTAATAAGCGTGCTTCAAGTATTTTGAATGTTATGACGCTAACCACCTGTAGCCACTTTCTCGGCGGCAACCTTTTCTGCTGCATCAAACCAGTGGGTAGTTTTCAAGCAGATCTTGACCAACATCAGCATCACCGGCACTTCGATCAGAACCCCCACAACAGTGGCCAGAGCGGCTCCTGATGACAATCCGAACAACATGGTGGCAGTTGCAATAGCCACCTCAAAGTGATTGGAAGCACCGATCATGGATGCTGGGGCGGCATCTACGTAGCGCAGTTTCAGCAGGCGTGCCACACCATAGGCCAGCCAGAATATCAGCATGGTCTGAATGAAGAGCGGAATGGCGATCCAAAGGATAGTCAGCGGGTTGCCGATGATTACCTCGCCTTTAAACGAGAACAGCAGCACCAAGGTGATGAGCAGGGCGATAATTGTAATGGGAGTGAGAACGTGTAAAAATTTTTCTTTGAACCAGGTCTCTCCCTTGGCGGCAATGATCCACTTCCGGGAAAGATAACCGGCCACCAGCGGCAGGGCCACGTAAATGCCAATGGAAAGCAGCAGTGCCTGCCAGGGCACCGGCAGGCGCCCAACGCCTAGCAAAAATCCACCCAGAACGCCGTAGAGCAGCAGCATGGTCAGCGAGTTGATGGCCACCATCACCAGGGTCAGCCCGTCATTGCCTCGTGACAGGTAGCCCCACACTAACACCATGGCCGTACAGGGTGCGATGCCCAGCAAAATGCATCCCGCCAGATAGCTGCGCCATAATGGCACCTGAAGCATTTTTACGCCATCAATCAAGACCACCGTGCCGGCACCATGACTGGCGCCAACCGGCAGGTTCAAGCCAAAGGGCATTTTGACCAGGTCCACGGCATCGGGTCCTATAAAATTATAAAAAAGCGTGCCCAGAAAAAAAATGGCAATTGCGTACATAGTAAAAGGTTTGATGGCCCAGTTGACAAATAGCGTCAAAAATACCGGTTTGCCACTTTTGCCGGCCTTGATAACCTCACTGAAATCGATCTTGACCATGATGGGGTACATCATGAAAAACAAACAAACGGCAATTGGGATGGATACCACCGGGGCTCCTTTGACATAAATGGCCAGACCATCTAAATACTGCGCTACGTCTGGAGCGATTTTACCAAGCAGGATGCCGACAATTATGCACAAAAATACCCACAGGGAAAGAAAACGTTCGAAAACACTGGTCATTTTGCGATCATTGTTCGAAGCCTCACCGCTGATCATCGCTTGTTCACTCCTCCCGAATTAAAATTTTTGTTTGCCGCAAATTGTTCCTTTAAAAACAGAAACAGTCAGGTTCCATGCTTTCATGCATCCCGCAGTACCGTCCTATATTTATGTCCGTGCCGTCTGAACAGCCTCATACGCACCGGCTCGGCTCTTCTGGCTACACAGGACTTCGCGGTCAATTTTAAGGATCTTCTTCAGCCGCTCCGCATCCTTGAAGATACGTCCGTCTTCCGCCAGTGATATTTTTACCCAATTAAGAGCTTGTATCACCGTGACTGGTGCGTGTTCTCCGGCCAGTCGGTAGTACATCCAACGCCCCTCCTTGCGCCCTTTGACCAATCGGGCTTGTCTAAGGACAGACATATGTTTGGACACAGTGGAGGGTGCCAGCTCGAGCAGCTCGATGAGCTGGCAGACGCACAGCTCCTGCCCATCAAGCGCCAGCAAAATGCGAAGCCGGTTTTCTTCTGCCAACGCCTTAGTGATGTTTAAAAATTCAAACATATATATTCACCTATAATAATTCGTCATATGGCGAACTATAGAATTATATCATGTGAAAGTCAAGCTTTATATCTACAATAGCCTGCAAATCATCTTTTTATTCATATAACTCGTCAACGTCTTTTGAGGCTTTGCGATTTTCTTGTTTATGGCTGAAATGTTTTTTTACGGCCCAATAAAAGCTGAAGGATGGATGCTCGGTGAGTGGGTCTACAGATCACGAACTGAACAGTATGTCGAAGAGCCACAGCCTGATGATCTGATCGAGTCCATAACGCCGGGCGCGGCCCAAAAAAACTGGAGGACGCCGAGCGAGTTTCCACTTTGCCCATCAGAAATCGATGCGAACGGGTTGGACGAATATCTTGAGCGCCTCAAGAACAAAGAGGTCTTTTCACGCAATACTTTTGGTGAATCGATAGTTGTTTCGGCGGAGCTTTCAGAAAGTTCGGAAACATTGGTTGTATTGAGCAAACATCCAGGCGGCGTCAAAGACTGGGCGCTTGCTCGGGTTGCTGGGAAATTCAGTCCCACATTTGAGGGATATCATCATATGCGCCATCAACACCGGTATGAGAAGAGGTGAGACATTAAATCTAAAATGGAGCCAGGTCAGGGGAGGCTTTATTTACCTGCAAAAAATGGTGAAAACAAAGGAAAGACGCGAAATACCAATCAATGACGAATTGGATATCCTGTTTAAAAGGATCAAGGTCCAACAAAATCGTAAAGGTGCAACTGTGATCAAGTTGGACGGAAATAATGTGATCAGGGTGGAAGGAAATCCTATTGAACGCCCGAATTCAGCATCGCAATATGTGTTTACTTATAAAGGTAAACGGGTTAAAAATATCAAAAAGGCGTTC
>JASFJF010000447.1:0-3668 GCA_050122255.1 Desulfobacterales bacterium | reverse complement strand
GATGAGAGGTGATTAATGATTCGAATCAACGAAAATTACTTGAAGCTGCAGGCGTCGTATCTTTTTTCGGAAATCAGACGACGGACCAATGAATTTCAAGCACAGAACCCGGACAAAGAACTCATCAAACTGGGAATCGGCGATGTGACCCGGCCCCTGCCGCAAGCCTGCATCGAGGCCTTTCACCGGGCCGTCGATGAAATGGGTGCTGCGGCCACCTTCAGGGGATATGGGCCAGAACAGGGGTATGAATTCTTGCGCGATAAGATTGCCCACGTCGACTATCAAGAGCGGGGTGCTGATATTTCAGCTCAGGAAATATTTGTCAGCGACGGTGCCAAATGTGATACCGGCAACATCCAGGAAATTTTTGCCAGCGACATTCACATAGCCATTCCCGATCCGGTTTATCCGGTCTATCTGGATACCAACGTGATGGCCGGTCGCACAGGCTCTTTTAAAGAAGGCCGCTACGACGGCATTACCTACCTGGAAAGCACCCGCCAAAACGGCTTTATCCCTGCGTTGCCACCCCCTGATGTTGATCTAATATATCTGTGTTTTCCCAACAATCCTACCGGGGCCACCATTAGCCGGTCACAGCTTCAGGCCTGGGTAGATTTTGCCCGTGAGCACCAGGCCCTGATCCTTTTTGATGCGGCCTATGAGTCCTTCATTCAGGATGCGGATCTGCCCAAATCGATATTTGAAATAGATGGGGCGCGGGAGGTGGCCATTGAATTCAGAAGCTTTTCCAAAACAGCCGGATTCACCGGTACGCGTTGTGCGTTTACTGTGGTGCCGACATCCTGCAAAGCCTACTCCCAAAGCGGCGAACCCCAGTCGGTTCATGATCTGTGGTTCCGGCGTCAGTCTACCAAATTCAATGCCGTATCCTATCCGGTTCAGCGAGCCGCCGAGGCGATCTACAGTAAAGCGGGTCGCAAACAGGCCGGTGCCTTAATAGATTATTATCTCAAAAATGCGGCTTTGATACGCAAGGAAATGGAGGCCCTGGGCTATGATTGTATCGGCGGTGAAAACTCGCCTTATATCTGGATTTACGGTCAAACCGATTCCTGGGCCTTTTTCGATTTGCTGCTTGAAAAAGCCGGTGTAGTCTGCACCCCGGGCGCCGGATTCGGCCGCTGCGGTAAAGGCTTCATCCGCCTCAGTGCCTTCAACGATGCCGACAGCGTCCAATTGGCCATGCAGAGAATCAAGAAAGCCCTCAGCTAAAAATTTCGTAAGAAATTTTTAGTCGTTTTTGGTTATTGGTTTTAGATCTGCTGACTCCTGTTTTTTTTAAACTTGTAACTCTCAACGCGCAACCCTTGAACCCTGAACGGAGAGAAGAACGATGCCCATCTCACCTGAATTTGAAAACCGGCTCTTACCCATACTGGATGAAATTGTAAATTATTACGGAACCCCGTTTCACATTTACGATGAAACCGGGATCCGCCAAACCGGGAACGATTTCATTGCCGCCTTCTCCCGGCTGAACGGATTCCGGGAATATTTTGCCGTCAAGGCGCTGCCTAACCCGCATATCCTGCAAATCATGCAGGATCTGGGATTTGGCTTTGATTGCAGCTCCATTGCGGAGTTGATCCTCAGCCGTCAAATCGGCGCCCGCGGGGAGGATATCATGTTTTCCTCCAACAACACCACTGCAGAAGAATTTAAGGCGGCTGGTGCCGATGGTGGCAGTATCTTAAATCTGGACGACATTTCTTTGATCCCCAAAGTGCCGCAGATGCCCGAAACCATCAGTTTCCGTTACAATCCCGGACCTGGCCGCAGTGGCAACAGAATCATCGGTGACCCGGAGGAGTCAAAGTACGGCGTTGCCGATAGCCAGATCATCGGCGCCTATAAAGCAGCCATGGACCGCGGTGCCCATAAATTTGGCCTGCACACCATGCTGGTGTCGAATGAATTGAATGCACGTTATATGGTTCAAACCGCCGCCATGCTGCTGGAAGTGGCGACGCGGGTGTCGAAAGCCCTTGATATCCGCATACAATTTATCAATATTGGCGGCGGGCTGGGCATCCCCTATAAACCCGGACAAGAGCCGCTGGACATTTTCGCCATGGCCGCTGAAATCGTCGATCTGTTTGCTGCCTACAAAGCGCAAAACGGTTACGAGCCGCGGTTCTATATCGAAAGCGGCCGCTATATGACCGGGCCGCACGGCGTGCTGGTGACCACTGCCATCAACCAAAAAGACATTTATCGAAAATATATTGGCGTGGATGCGTCGATGGCCGCTTTAATGCGCCCGGCCATCTACGGCGCCTACCATCATGTCACCGTGGCCCGAAAACAGCCAGGGGAACGCAAAGGAAGCGATTTGCCGAAGCTTGAACTCCATGAAGTAAGCTGCAGAGATAAAAATTATGGCAAGCCGCGCCGAAGCTCGCAAGAGCGAAGGCGGGAGCAGCGTTTCCAAAAAGTGGATGTGGTCGGATCATTGTGTGAAAATAACGATAAGTTTGCCATCCAACGCCTGCTGCCTGAAATCCAGGATGGCGATCGTGTGCTGATTCATGATACCGGCGCCCACGGCCATGCCATGGGATTTAACTACAACGGCCGTTTGCGCCCCAAGGAATTGCTGCTGCGCTCAAATGGGTCGGTGGATTTGATCCGACGGGAGGAAACCGTGGCGGATTATTTTGCGACCCTGAACTTCGCACCGCAGGCGCTGGCACCAAACTTATCCGATAATCGCAATGCTGCTTAATTTCTTCACGAATTACATCGATTTAGTCGGTTGATTAAAAGTAACGTTAAATGGTCAAATAGTTGATTTGTTAAATAGTATAGAATGATTTAAATCCATTGACTCATTGACTATTTAACGAATCAACCATTTAACAATTCGGCGATCTAACCTGTTAATTAAGAGTTCTGGCTTTTCAAGTTTGACCAATATCCATAGGTAAAATGATACGAATAGGACCGGCAGGATCTGAAGGATTGGGTAATCTGGCGGGCGTGCGCAGAGTTGCCCGCATGCAGCTGGATTGCATGGAGGTGGCGTTTACCTATGGCGTGCGGATGTCAATGCAAGACGCCCAGGAAGTCGGCGCGCTGGCAAAAGAAAAAGGCATTGTCTTGTCAGTGCACGCGCCCTATTACATCAATCTGGCATCTGACGAAAAAGAAAAAATCCGGGCCAGCAAAAAGCGCATTCTGGACTCCTGCCAGCGCGCCCATGCCCTGGGTGCCCAAAACGTGGTATTTCATGCTGGATTTTATCAGAAGAAAAGCGCCGAAAAAACCTATGCCATGGTCAAAAAAGCCGTCCTTGAAATTCAGCGCCGGATAAAAAATAACCGCTGGAAAGTCAAATTATGCCCGGAAGTAACAGGCAAACCGTCCCAGTTCGGTTCCATCGATGAGCTTTTAATCCTCAGAAAGGAAACCGGTTGCAGCCTTTGCATCGACTTTGCCCACCTGTATGCCCGGAGCCAGGGCCAGGTGGATTATGGACAGATCTTTAAAAAACTGCCCAAACAGTTTCACGCCCATTTTTCCGGCATCGCCTTTGGTGCCAGGGGCGAGCGCAAACATTTGAAAACCACCGAAAGATTTTTTGAGCCCCTGGCCGTGGCGCTGCTTAAACGCAAGGTCGATGTCACCCTGATCTGCGAATC
>JASFJF010000446.1:0-3702 GCA_050122255.1 Desulfobacterales bacterium | reverse complement strand
AGCGGATAATTTGGCCAGATATTTTGCGGTGATAGGCTTGACATAGGCATTGGTGGCAGTCGTACACGTACGCTCGTATTCGCGGATCTGGGGCAAAACTTCATATGAGGTCGACAATGAGAGTTGCGGCGCTTTGTCTTCAACAATCTCTTTAATCTGGATTTCATGGACCGGATTTTCGTAAGAATTGATCAGACAGACGGCCAGCGATTCGATGCCGTCATCACAAAGCTTGGCAAGCACACTGACAACTTCATCAGGATTCAATTTCACCAGTACACGGCCATCGGCAGAAATGCGCTCGGTTACTTCCTGGCGATGGGGTCGCGGTACCAGCGGATCCGGATATTCGGCAAATATATCATAGGCATCATAGCGGATCTCGCGGCCAAGCTCTAAAACGTCCCGAAATCCCCGGGTGGTCAACAAGGCTGTTTTGGCACCCTTGCGCTCAATGATGGCATTGATGACCAGGGTGGTGCCGTGAATAATTTCATCGATGTGGGGCATAAAACCCGGTACGCGCTCCAGCAATCCCCGGATTCCTTCCTCCACGGCATCAGATGGGTCAGCCGGTGTCGTCAGGCATTTATTGATCTGAAATTCAGCGGTGTCATCGTTGACCAGCACAAAATCGGTGAATGTGCCGCCGATGTCACAACCTAACCTATATGTAGAGTTTGCCAACCAATGTCTCCTATCCCGACTAAAATCATAATTGGTTTTGAATAACCCTAAAAGTATCAAATTCGAAAATCAAATCTCAAAATTCGACTCAGAAAATGCTGGGTTCTTTCCATTCCCCGAAAACTTCTCGAAACACACCGGCCATTTCTCCGACGGTGGCATAGGCGCGGCAACAGTCGACCAAAAATGGCATGACATTTTTTGCATCGCGAGCTGCAGTTTCCAATTCTTTCAGCAGCCGCTTAACCTCACGGTTATCCCGGGTCCGACGAAGCTCTTTGAGGGCGGCAACCTGCGTATCGACCCAGTGTTCATTGTACTCATGCATTTCCACATCGGTTTGTGCTTGACCGCCCTCCGCGTATTTGTTGACGCCAACTTTAACATACTCGCCTTTCTGAATACCGCCTTCATATTCATATGCCTGCTGGGCCACTTTGCGCTGGATAAAGCCGGTGGCAACCGCATGCACCATCCCGCCGACATCTTGGATCTGTTTCATTTCATCTAAAATCTTTTCTTCCATTTGTTTGGTAAGCGTTTCGACAAAATACGAGCCTGCCAACGGGTCAACGGTGTCTCGCATACCGACCTCATCCATCAGGATCTCAAGGGTACGCAGGGATAATAACGCTGCCCGGGGGGTGGGTATGGTATAGGCTTCGTCAAACGAGCACAGGGCGGTGGTTTGGGCTCCGCTAAGAGCTGCGCCAAGGGCGTAAAAGGCTCCGCGCATGATATTATTTTCCGGTTGTTCCTTGGTCAGACCGCTGCCACCACCGCCGAAAAGACCCCTTAGAAAAAGCTTTTTCTTCTCCTGTACGCCGTATTCTTTTTTGAGCATCTTGGCCCATAGTTTGCGAGCGGCCCGAAATTTGGCAATTTGTTCCCACAGGTTGCCAAAAACGTTGAGGTTAAATGAAAATCGGCCCACAAAATCCTCAACCGCCAGACCGCGGGATTGAACATCTTCAATGTAGGCTTTGGCAATTTCAAAAGCACAGGCAATCTCCTGTGCTGGATTGGCGCCCGATTCACGGATATGATAACCACAGATACTGACCGGATTGCAGCGCGGCAGCTCTTTAACCGAATATTCGATACTATCTCCCACCAGGCGCACCGCCTGCTCAACGGGAAATATCCACGCTCCCCGGCCAATCATTTCCTTAAGGATATCGTTCTGGGGAGTGGCGCTGATCTTTTCTTTAGGATAGCCGAATTTCTCGGCGGTGGCCTGATACATGGCCAGCATAATAGATGCCACGGCATTAATGGTCAAACCCGATCCGATCCGATCAAGCGGTATGCCCTCAAAAGCAATTTCGAAGTCTCGCAGCGAATCGATGGCCATTCCAACACGGCCAACCTCACCCAGCGCCATGGGGTCGTCTGAATCGTACCCCATCTGGGTGGGCAAATCGAATGCAACGTTTAAACCGGTCTGACCGTGTGAAATCATCAGTTTAAACCGCTCGTTGGTTTCCTGCGGTGTGCCGAAACCAGTGTACTGCCGAGTCGTCCACGCCCGAGTACGGTAACCCTGGGGGTGTAGATTGCGGGTAAACGGGTATTGACCGGGGTCTCCCAGATCGCTGTCATAGTCAAACCCGACGTCTTTGAGATCTTGAGGGGTGTAAACCGGTTTAACCCTGATGCCTGACTGGTAGATGACCTCTTTGATCGCATCCTTTTCGTCTTTGATGTATTTTGCGACACCCATTTGCTACTCCCTAATAATGTCTTTTTGATGTCCTGTTTGTAATCACAGATAACACAGAGACCACTGGTTTCGATTTAACGTATGCCCGCGCGAATTAATTTTTTTTCTCGGTGGGCTCTTTGGCCTCTGTGATATCTGGAGACATCTTTTTTTATTTGGCAACTTCATTAATGCCGTCCACAATTTGATCAAAATGCGTCCCACCCGGAAAAACGCCGGCAATTCCCAATTCGTTTAACTTGGGTATATCCTGCTGGGGGATAACCCCTCCGACCACAACTGGTATTTCCTCAATTCCTTCGGCTTTCATCAGCTCCAAAAGCTTCTGGCAGATGGGCAAATGGGCGCCGGACATAATGCTCAACCCGACGACGTCGACGGCCTCCTGCACGGCTGCCCTGGCAATTTGCTCGACTGTCTGGTGCAGGCCGGTGTATATGACTTCCATGCCGGCATCCCTCAGAGCCAGTGCAGTTACCTTGGCGCCACGATCATGCCCGTCCAGCCCTGGTTTGCCGATCAGAACTTTTATTTTCTTTTTGGTCATAACCATTGTCCCTCTATGAGTGATCCAATTAATCCAACCGTTGCCGGTCATATGCCTGCAACACCATCTCCTGACCTCTTAATATGTGCTCTCTGACCAACCGCTCCGCCCCCTCGGCGTCGCGTTTGCGAATGGATTTCAACATTCTCTTGTGATCCAGATTGCTGGTCGATGCAAATTTGCTCTCTTTGAGAATCATTTCCCGATACCGGTAAATCTGGTCTTTTAGGCCATTGATCATGTTAATCAACTTGGGGCTTTTGCTGAGCCCGTATAGCAGATCGTGAAATTCAGTATTGATAGCCGGCAGCAGGTTCATTTTTTTGCGGTCCAGGGCAATCTGAAATTCTTCGATTTTCTGCTCCAGCAGGTCCAACTCCTGTGCTTCATGCTTGATTGCAGCCAGGTGGGCGGCATAGCCTTCCAACACACTGCGAATTCCAAAAGTCTCTTCGATGTCTTCGCGGTTTAAACCTAAAACTGTAAATCCTCCCCGGGGCTGGCGTTCAATCAGTCCTTCGCGCTCCAGTTTGTGAAAGGCTTCCCGCACCGGTGTCCGACTGATGCCAAGCGTTTCCGCGATATGGCTTTCGACCAGCCATTCACCAGCGGAAATCTTAGCTTTGACGATTGCCTGTTTCAGGCTTTCAAAAACATGTTCACCCAATGATTTGCGTTCCTGAAACGCCTGTAACGGCCCGAGGTCCAGATTATTTAACTCCGCCCGTTTCTTCATCGTGATGAC
>JASFJF010000445.1:0-3716 GCA_050122255.1 Desulfobacterales bacterium | reverse complement strand
TGCGCAGGGTGATATTCTCTTTGAAAAAGGCGACCCCGCCGACCATGCCTATCTACTGTTGATCGGCCGTGTCCACTTGAAGATGGGTGAGGCCGGTCATGTGGTCCATATCGTCAGCCGACCCGGAGAGACCTTTGGATGGTCCAGCCTGGTGAATCGCGCGGCATACTCCACATCGGCCGTTTGCACGGAGCAGACAACGGTGCGAAAACTCCATCGGCGCAAATTGCGAAAGCTTCTGGAAATCGATCCTGTTAATGGCCTGATCTTTTTTCAGCGCCTGGCCGCAATGCTCGGCGAACGCCTGCTCGAAAGCTATGCCCGCTATGAGAAGTTGTATAACGGTGATACATATGTATAAGAACCTCCTATTTGACCTGGATGGCACCCTGACGGACCCTTTTGCCGGCATTACGAAGTGCATCTTATATGCGTTAGACAAGCTGGGCAGGAAATGCCCCCCTGGGGATAATTTGCGCTGGTGCATTGGCCCTCCCTTGAGAGACAGTTTTGCCATACTGCTGGCCTCTGATGACAGCGGCCTGATTGAAAAGGCCGTCGCTCATTACCGTGAGCGTTTCAGCACAGTCGGTTTATTTGAAAATCACGTCTATGACGGCATACCCGAAACACTGCAGGCGCTACAGAAATATGGCCATATCCTATATGTGGCCACCTCGAAACCCGCTATTTATGCCCGCAGAATTATTGACCATTTTGGGCTGCAGCGCTTCTTCAAATGTATCTATGGGTGTGAACTCGACGGAACCCGGGGAGATAAGACGAGTCTGATATCCCATATCCTGCAAACGGAATTATTTGCAGCGTCTAAGACAGCAATGATTGGTGATCGCAAACACGATATGATCGGTGCGAAAGAAAACGGCATTGCTGGTTTTGGCGTTCTGTGGGGCTACGGAACCAAGGATGAATTGCAACACTCAGGTGCACGCGCCGTTTTCAAAATTCCACATGAGGTGGTCATTGCCTTTAACGGGCACGCGAGCCGGTCTTTGCAACAGTGTTGAATCAGGTTGCCCAGCTCCGTTTGGCAAACGTTTTCGATAGACCCGATCGCGACTTTCTCGCCGTAAGCGTTAATACGCTACGATGCGGCTGCTTGGTTGGCTTTATCTGCGACCTTTTGATTGAATTTGCCGGCATCAATAACGAACCGCTCGTGGGTTCCTTTGGATATGGTATCGATGCCATCGTCGGCTGCAATTGAAAATACCAGTCTTCTTCCGTCCACCTCTTCCAGTTTAACCACAACATTAACCGTCAGACCCGGTGGCGTGGCTGCCAAATGATTCAGGTTTAACCCAATGCCCACGGTTTGCTCGCTGGGCCAGTCGATGTGCGGGTTGATGGCCTGGATGCAGGTCCACTCAAACAGACCCACCATAAATCCGGTGGCCAGAACTTTAGGCATTTTTTGCAATTCCGCTGCTTCAGGATACAGATACGGGACAGTTTTATCCTCCGGAACCAGGTATTGAAATGAAAATGTCAGGCCGGATTTTAAGGAATCCTTCATGATGATCTCCGTTCAGCTGTAAAGATGGCAAATAAAAAGATGGCGGCATTAGTGGCGGTGGCAAAGAAACATTGCATGACGAAACATATTTGACAATCGCTGTATATCGCCCGCCAGCTGTGCATTGATGCCGATGACTTAAAAATCTATCCGGGTTTCTTCGCGGCTGGCGTTGGTCAGGTAGGGATCGCGCCAGACTTCAGAAAAGAGCCGGATAAAAACAGATAAATCCAGCCGGCTGCCGTTTGAGAAAGGTTGCACAAAACCCAGCGAAAGCCCCGGCGGGCCGCTGAGTTCCAGAGGGGTTCCCAAATAGACCTGCCGCCCGGATTCGGCAAAGGTGTAGCGCAGATTAAACAGGGCCAGCAGCAACAGCAACGGCGCATGCAAAAAGAAGAGCGCCCAAAAGCGTTAGTGCTAAAGTCAGGTTTCGCATTGGCAATCCTTTTTAGTGCTCGCGAATTTCGTGGTCTCAGTGGTCTTGGCGGTGAAAACTAAAGGTCCATATAACCACAAAGAACACAAAGCATTCATAATTTTAATATGATATTTTTCCGGCGAATGCAAGTTCAGCCGAGCAGTTCTTTGAATCTGTAGCCGACACCGTAAACGGTGCTGATAATCTCCTGGTCAGACAGTATTTTTGCAGTTTTTTTACGCAAATTTTTGATATGCGTGTCGATGGTGCCGGAAGGGTGCGCAAATCGTCTCTGTCACAGAATGTCAACGGATGGTGAAGCGGATGTCAAATTGAAGCCCACCGGACGAATTCCTTTACTTCAACCGCATCAATCTTTATAATGAATTCGATCGCAAAGATTGCCATTTAGGCATTAAGAATTAACTTATTTGAGTTATGGACGAACAAATCATATCGGCAGAGGAGGCGACCCGAACCGGTCGATCCCGCAGCCGGCGGCGACTGTTATTGAATATCGGGCTGTCGCTGGCGATCATTGGGGCCGGTATCATTGGGGCCGCCTATATCACCAAGACCGCACCCAAAGCCCGCCGGCGTCCGCCTGCCAAAATAGCGCCTCTGGTTGAAGTGGCCCGGATACAGCCCGGCATTCACAACGTGGCCGTTCAGGCGATGGGAACTGTCGTGCCTGCAAAAGAAATCGTTCTTGAATCGCGTGTCTCCGGCGAAATCGTGACGCTGCATCCCCAGTTTACGGTCGGCGGATTTTTGGAAAAAGAATCAGAGGTTTTACGCATCGATCCGCTCGATTATGAATTGGCCGTCACGCTGGCTGAAGCCCGGGTAAAAGACTCAGAAAGTATTTTAAAGGTTGCTGAAGAAGAAGCGGCAGCGGCCATTGAGGAGTGGCAGCTGTTGTACAATAACAACCCTGAAAACGCTGAAATTCCGGCATTGGTCGCCAAAGAGCCACAGCTGGAAGCTGCCCGAGCCAAACTGGCTGCCGAGAAGGCCGATTTGCAAAAAGCCAAACTCGATCTGGCCAGGACCCGAATTAAAGCACCCTTTAATGCCATTGTCCGCGAAAAATTTGTGGATATCGGCTCTCAGGTGTCCGGCCAGGAGCAGTTAGCCGAGTTGATCGGCACGGATGCCTACTGGATCCAGGCCTCGATTCCTGTGGATCGTCTCAACTGGATCAGCATTCCGCGTCAGTCCACCGACACCGGTTCCAAGGTTCGTATCTTCCACCGCAACGAATACGAACATAGCGGTACGGTCATTAAATTGCTCGGAGATCTGGAACAGGAGGGCCGAATGGCGCGGGTCCTTATTGAAGTCAGAGACCCTTTAGGATTGCGCCGGAAAGAAAATACGCAGCTACCGCTCTTGATCGGAGAGTATGTGCGCCTCGAAATTTCAGGTCGGCAGTTAGACAATGTCTATCGCATTCCCCGCAGCGCGCTACGTGACAGTAACCGTATCTGGGTGGTCTCGAGTGAAGACACGCTTAAAATTCGCGATGTGGACATCCTGTGGCGTGATAGCGAGACGGTTTTGTTCAAAGACGGCCTTCAACCGGGCGATCGTCTAATCGTGTCAGAGCTGCCCACACCGGTTGACGGCATGCCCTTACAGATTGCCCGATAAACTCCGCGACTTTTTGAAACCGCCCGGCAAAGTTATTTATGCAAATGAAAACGAACACGGAAAAAAGTATATATCGCGGCCCCCTTGCCTGGATGGCCGGTCATTCGG
>JASFJF010000444.1:0-3724 GCA_050122255.1 Desulfobacterales bacterium | reverse complement strand
TATGCGCCCGATCGTCTGACCCGTCCTTTAAAAAGGGTTGGCAAACGCGCCAGTGGTAAGTTTGAGACGATTTCATGGGAAGAGGCCCTGGATACGGTGGCGCACAAATTAATGCAAGTTAAAAATGCATACGGACCGCATGCCACCCTGCTGATGAATTATTACGGCAACGAAGGAGCCCTAAACAACAGCTTAAAGACAGCCCGGCGTTTTTTTAACCTGTTTGGCGGGTGCACCACCGTCTGGGGCAGCACCTCGATGGAAGGCGCTCGGTTTGCCTGCGAAACCACCTTCGGCTCACGCTATACTGCCAATAGCCGCGACAACCTGTTGCACTCAAAATATATCATTTTATGGGGCTGGAATCCGCTGGTTTCTCGTTTTAGACCTTACACCGCATTTTATCTTCGGCAGGCTAAGAAAAATGGCGCCAAAATCACCGCTGTGGATCCGCGCTTAACTGAATCCGCAAAAGCGCTGGCTGAACGCTGGATTGCCATCAAACCGGGCACCGATACCGCTTTGATGATGGCCATAGCTCATGTCATGATCGATCACGGCCTAACCGATCAGAATTTCATCAGCACCTACACTTTTGGATTTGACGACTTTAAAGCTTATGTCATGGGCGAAATAGATGGTGCACCCAAGAGCCCTGCCTGGGCTTCACCAATCTGTGGGGTATTGACGGAGGATATTGTTCAACTTGCGCATGATTATGCCGGCCTGAAACCGGCAGCCCTTTGCACCGGGTGGGCGCCGGGCCGCAGCGCTTTTGGTGAGCAATTCCATCGCGCTGCCATGACCCTGGCTGCCATGACCGCCAATATCGGCAGAGTCGGTGGCCATGTTGCCGGGGGTACCGACTGTATGAACCTGGGGCATTTGGGAGCGTCGTTGCCCGTTCCGGAGAGAGAAAACCCGAAGGTCCATGTCACAGAAATTTACGACACTCTGTTGAAAGGACGCGCAGGTGGTTATCCAGCGGATATCAAATTGCTCTATGTCGTTGGTTGCAATATGCTAAATCAGTTTTTAAACATCAACAAAGGCATCAAAGCGCTTGAGACCTTAGATTTTATGGTCGTCCACGATTTGTTTTTAACCCCAACCGCCCGCTATGCCGACATTGTGTTGCCCATCACTCACTATCTGGAACAGGAAGATATCGGCCAGCCCTGGTTGGGCGGTCCGTACTGTATCTACATGAACAAAGCGATCGAGCCCAGAGCAGAGACCCGATCGGATCTGGCAATTTTCACCGACCTGGCGGCCCGCTTAAGCCTCCAAGGCTACAATGAGAATTCAGATAGGCAGTGGCTGGACACATTTCTGACAGCCACACCTGAATTTCCTGATCCTGAGGCGTTTCGGCAAATAGGTGTCTATCGCCTGGAACTCTCGGAACCCTGGGTGGCTTTTAAAAAGCAAATCGAAGATCCGGTGCGCCATCCGTTCGAGACCCCCAGCGGCAAAATTGAAATTTACAGCCATAAAATAGGACAAATGAACGACCCTCAAATTCCGGCAATTCCCCAGCATATCGCCCCTTGGGAAGAACCGGCTGATGAATCTGGGGCTGAATTTCCGTTGCAACTCATCAGCCCACATGCCAAAACCCGGGTCAATTCCCAGTTCGACAACATTGCCCGACTTAAAGAAAAAGCAGACGATCATATCTGGTTAAATGTGGAAGATGCAACAAACCGTGGCATTTTAAACGGAGATCGGGTGTTGGTCTATAACAAGCGCGGCCGTCTGCGTACAAGAGCGAAAGTCACGGATGGAATCATGCCTGGGGTTGTCAGCTTGGATGCAGGCGCCTGGTTTCAACCAGACGCAGATGGCGTAGATGACGGAGGGAGCGTAAATGTTCTGACTAAAGATGCCATGTCGCCTGGTGGGGCATTTCCGAGCAACACCTGCCGCGTACAGGTTGAAATCCCGAGCAAAAATTTATAAGAAACTTATAATTAAATGGGCGTCCCCAACGTTTCAGGGGCTGAATTTTTGATCCGTATCATACCCCGGACATACCCTGAATCAGGGCCATTACATTCTGCCCGAGCACCTCATGATTGTATCCCCCCTCGAGGATGGCAAAACAACCACCGGCCATATCATCAGCGGTTGATCTAACCCGGTAGCCAATCTCTTCGTAATCCTCGGTATAGAGCAGACCGCCCCAGTCGTCGGTGTGGTAATCGAAACCCGCTGAAATACCGATCAGGTCCACCTGGCAGTTTCGCATGGCATCTTCCACCTCTTTAAGGTAATCGCTACGGTTGCGCCCTTGGATGTTGATAACGGTCACCCAGTTTCGCTTTTCCAAAGTATTTACGGTGCCGTCTCCAAAATGAAGATCGATATCCAGGACGCACGCACTTTTGATTTTGCTCTTTCGTCGCAGCGCTTCCAAAGCCACCGCCATGTTGTTAAAGTAACAAAATCCCCAGGCCGAGGCTGTAGAGGCGTGATGGCCGGGTGGGCGGATCAGGCCGAAGCAGGGTTCAGACAGACCGATTTGAGCGGCTCGAATGGCGCCGCCGGCAGCAAGCGCAGCGATTTCGTATAATCCCTGGTTTTCGACCTGTTGGATGTGTATTTCGGTGTGGATGGCAGCGATGTGCTGGCGCAGGGCGGGTTCTGCTTGAACGAGCTCTACGTGCGGTTCAATGGTTTCAATGATGGACTCCATGCGTCCCGAAGCCGCAGCCGGATCAGCGGTATATACCTTGTAGAAATCCTCATGAAAAACAACCTTCATTTCATTTGTTCCTGTTTGGAAATATAATTACGATAGAAGACATGGTTATTTTTACAAGCCTCTTATTGCATTTAAACAGGCCAAATCCACACCAATTTACAACCAGCTAAATCTAAATTAAGTACTAAGTGTTAGGGACGCCCATAAAATTATAATTTTATCAAGTGAATAAAGTAATAATTTAGAAATCATTCTTATTAGAGCCAGCAAAGATGCTTTCTGAACAATGCACCATACCATTGCTGGTCATATGAAGCAATGAATACAGCTAAATAGCCATGGCCGATTGTAGCAAAGTATGAGACTATTACCAAGCGCTAAAATTAAGAAAAGATACAAATAGAAACTTATAATTTTATGGGCGTCCCTTAAAAGATATCAGGCGATTTATGGGCCGCCACCCATTTATTATCTTTTCATACGGCTTACAATCGGCGTCACCGTGACCGATTTGATATCGTCTTTAACATCCATCACCACTTCGTTTTTCCAATCTCCATCATCATGCCAGATCACAAAGTAATGTCCGTTGGTCAGGCTCACATTTAGGTTCACCGTTTCGGAGGCCTTCAGCTCACCGCCGGCCAGATTGAACGGATGCGGCCAATCATATGTATGATCAATCCAATAAAGTAGGTAAAACATTTTTTTATTGGTGGTATTGTCAAACTTGATGGAAAAATTGGCAAAAGCGATGGCGGGAAGTATAATGATAACCAGAACAATCATGAATTTTTTCATAGGCCGCTCCTCGAGGCAAATTCGTTGTTTGACAGGTGACTTCTATTACAGTTATCGTCATAATCGCTAAAAAACTTAAATTATTAGAACCCGGCATAACGAAAAATATTGTGTTATTTTTAGAGCTGCTGGACGTAGAATCAAGGTTCAATGGCAGTCTGGTCCAAGATAACGGGATCACGGTTGCAGGCATGTAGCGCGGCGGCACCGTTGAGC
>JASFJF010000443.1:0-3734 GCA_050122255.1 Desulfobacterales bacterium | reverse complement strand
GTTTTCGGGATGTACCGGCTGAAGTCGTCATCATCTCCCGGGCAGCCCGGCTGCCCTGAGTGCTTCAACCCGATGACGACTATCGCCTGGTATTTCGAACCTCGGCGGACTGGCCACCTTCCAATATTTGCAACGCATTCTTTAGCACCTGCTGCGGCGGAATTTGTTTTAAACACAAATTATCGCCATCGCAAGGAGAGTTGCGATGGTTATAAGCGGTCAGGCACGGTGAGCAGGGCAGGGGGTTGTAAAACAGGGTCGCCTTGTCATCAATTGGGCCGTACAGATCCGGGGTTTCGGGTCCATACAATATAATGGTCGGAACGGAGGTCAGGGCCGCAAATTGACCCGGCCCGCCATCGTTGGTAATCAACAGCCTGGCAAATTGGAAAATAAGCATCAATTCTTGCACGTTGCGGGTATATCCGGTCAAATCGATGCAGGCCGGATGGTTGCAATCTGATAGAATGGCAGCTGCCAGCTGTTTATCTGTCGCCAGACCGACGATGCCCACGGCATACCCCTTTTTTATTAATTCGCCGGCTACCTGGCTGTAATAATGACGCGGCCAGGCTCTGATGGGCAGTATTCCGCCACCGGGGTAGATGAGAATCAATGTTTTGCCGTCAATGGCCCGAAAATCAGTTTGCAGACGGGTCTGCATGGCGTCAATTTCAGGTTGTTTAAATTCAATTACCGGTGCTCTCAAATTGCTTTGCCGTGCTGCCTGCTTAACCATTGGTGTGCTGACCGAGTCAATGGCCGAGACCAGATTGAGAAACTGCTGCGAGATATGATGATAGGGGTTGAAGAGCACGGGACGATTGATAAAAGTGCCGCGGTACAGTCCTTCCTGCGTGTGGGGATGGAATCCGACGCGAATCCTGGCCCCGCTCAGGAATGATATAATGCTGCTGATTCTGGCAAACAGCTCACAATCGATTACGACGTCAATTTTGAGTTTGCGAATTTGATTGAGCGCGCGCAGACAATCTATAGTAAAAGCGCCAAAAGCGGTATCACGGATGGTCACAATGTTTTCTTGCGGGGTCACATCCAGCAGCGTCAAAATCTCTTTGTTCTTATCGAACAAAAGACCGTATAGTTCAGCGCCCGGATAACGCTTTTTTATTCGCTGGAACATGGGGTAGGCCAGAACCAGGCTTCCCATTTCAGAGAGTAAAATGACCAGAAACTTTTTAGGCTGAAATCCGTCGTCTTCATCCCGGCTTTTGCGGTACAAAAGCGAAAAAATCCGACAGATCAATGCGCCGATATAGCGATCCATTTTGCGTTGAAAATTAATATTCATTTGACTCAAATGCCAGCGTTGGAAATCTGATTATGTCTTACGGTCAAGATTCACCACAGTCGCCCCCCAGCCGCCGGCTTCCGGAGGCGCATCCGTGTAGTGACGGACCAACGGGTGTTGATCCAGAATCTGATGGACCCGTCGTTTTTGAATACCTTTGCCCTTGCCGTGAATGATACGTACCGAAAAAATTCCTTCTTTGATGCATTCTGAAAAATACGCGTTTAAAAGATCGGGTATATCGCGTGGTCGAAACGTATGCAGATCCAGAACATCTTCAATCGGTATCCGAATGGGTTCCATGATTCCGGCCGGGTCGCCTCCTTTTTCGGTTTTAAAGTAGTTGTCAAAGAAACGTTCCGAATGCGGAACGCTCATTATATACAATACTGATGCCTTGTTGGTATGTTGAATCAGTTCGGTAATTTGTTTAACTATTTGTAATTTAATGGTATATCGACTTCTCAGTAATTTTAATGCAAGATTCAGTTGATATGACAAAGGCTATAGCCTCAAGTCGCCACTATCCACAAAAATGTAATCATGCCGGCCAGAATAAACTGGGTTTCAAGTAAAAATTCGAGTCGAATTCCCGGAAACATCCGGGCGCGTTCATAGGCTAATATGATGAGCGCAATAAACACCGGACACAGCATCAGAGCAAATCCAAGGTCTGAGGTCATGCCTAAAGCGCTTAAACCGGCCAACCCCGCAGTCAACACGATCAAAATAATTTTCAGTAGCTGCATCGAGCGCTTTTCCCCCAGAAGGATAGGTATGGTTTCCTTGCCCACCAGACGGTCGCCCTGCATATCCAGGATGTCAAAAAAGGCGGTTCTGACAAAGACAATGCCAATGGCCCACAGCGCCACGAGCATATTGATCCCGTGAATACTGCCGAATTTGGACAGAGGTGGTAGAACGGCTGTGACAATTCCCCAGGCAATTGCAATCAGAAGCGTTTTCGAACCGGGAATATCTCTTAGTTTTTGGTACCTGGCACCGGTCAACCCTGCGGGCAAAATCTTTAGATTGTAAGAAAGCCCTAAAAGACTCATGATCAGCAAGGCCAGGAATGGAAATATGCCGATACTAAGGGCAATGATCAATCCGGCGGCACCTGCAATGCCTGCCAGTACGGCCAGCAGTAATTTGTAGCGATCATAGAAGTTGGCCCGGTTGGGATCATTGTATCGATCGGCGCGGGTATCGGTCAGGCGATTGAGGATATGCATGGACTGAACGTAGAGCATGGATATGACAATATATGGAAAGGTTTGATAAATGCCCTGCAGTTTATTGCAGGCGTAACACAATGCGCCGGCGCCGATGGCGACATACACGTTGGTCAACAGCAGGGTGCGCTGAATTTCAAACGCCAGCCTCCGCCAGCCCTGCTTGCGTTTGAAAAGCATTGCCTCAAGCGCCCGATAGACTTTCTTAATGACCCAGTTGGGCGTTGAAGCGCCGGCGGTGATGCCGATCTGGCTGGTTTCCGTCAGCGCCTGCAGGTCGATATCGGCCAGATCATCCTCATTTTCGATATGAAAAGCGGGCTTGCCGGCCTGGCGGGCGATATCGACCAGTCGTTTGGTGTTCCCGCTGCTGCGGCCACCGACCACGATAACCGCATCCACTGAATCTGCCAATCGTTGAACCTCTGCCTGGCGGCGCTCGGTAGAGTCGCAAATGGTTTCAAATACTTTGTAGTGCGGGTGTTGGTCGGTCGTCCAATTTTTAACAGCCTGCCATAAGTGGGTATTGAGTGTCGTCTGGGCGACAATAATGGCATTTTCGAATCCGGGAAGGCTTTTCAGCTCCGCCACATTTTTAACCACATGGCTTTTGTCACCGCCATACCCTCGTAATCCGATAACTTCCGGATGGTTACGGTCACCAACGATAATGGTCGCATACCCCTTGCGGGCATGCTTTTTGATGATGGTTTGTACCTTTATAACCCGGGGGCAGGTCGCATCAATGACTTCAAAGCCTACTTCTGAGAGCCGGTTTTTTGTTTCGGGCGGCACGCCATGAGCCCGGATGAGTACTGTTCCGGAACCTTTGGTCGGAGGCTCATCAAAGGCGGAGATGCCTTTTTCTTTTAATATCTCTAAAACCTGAGGATTGTGGATCAGGGGGCCGTAGGTTGATATCGGATGCCGGTGTTCGTCGGGGGCATCAAGGACCATTTCAACCGCGCGGCGAACGCCCATACAAAACCCGGATGTTTTGGCAATAACGATTTTCATGTCACAGTTTTTGAATTTTGATGCGGTTGCGCCGCTGCCTTTTTGATAATCGGCGGGCCGGCCCTTTTTTCTTCGTGGTCGGCTTCCAGCCTGCGTATTCCTCGCTTTCGTCATCATGGCGGTCGAAATGGCCCGCCATTTCGATTTTAGCCTCAAACTGTTGAGCGCTG
>JASFJF010000442.1:0-3742 GCA_050122255.1 Desulfobacterales bacterium | reverse complement strand
GACCTTTGCGGTCGGGCACGATGATAAAACCGGTGGCAACCTGCCACCGGGGGTTGGGCCTAAGATGTGCACCAACTGCTGATATTGCATGAAAATTAATGAGAAGGATAAATAACTATCAACAACATTGGATTAAACAATAAGCAAAGTAAGCTAAAATACCAATAGAGTTTAATGGATGATAATCATTTTATCTCATTAATTTTCACCCTGCGGGCGAGCCGGAGACTTCCATTTGCTGCGTTATTAAGGGCCAAGCATAGTTGACTATAGCTTGGCCCTGAAATGCCTTGCATATGAAAGTCTCCAACTCGTGCAATATCCAGTTTTTAGTTTAATTGGTAAATCCTTGGGACTCTTTTCACAGGTAAATTGAATAGGGTTTGATGATTTGTATCCTTTAGCTGATAAATACGAAATATATTTCTTACCTATTACACATGCAATTAGAAGCTATCTCAAAAATAGTAGATCACGCCCAAGAGCGAGGCGTGAGCCGACGCAAAAGCGCAGCATACTTGCAGTATGTGAGCAATTTAAGGAGGCTCGCAACAAAGCTATTGGGCGTTAGATGCATTTTGGGGATAGCTTTTCTAAGAGATGGTTGGATAAAGCTCGAGAAGGCGATTGCCCAGCATCTCCGCCAGGCGTTTGAAAAGCAGGGCCTCGTTTTCGGGATATTTGTGCAGGATTTTTAAAAAAACATCACGATCGAATTTCAGCAGGTTAGTTGTTTCCATGCACTCGCCACCGGCAGAATAGGTATCTCTGCCGATCAGGCCCGACCAGCCGATAATTTCCCCCGGCTGGCGCACCATATAGACGACTGGTCCGGAACCGCCCAGACTGAGTTTCACACGCCCTTTGAGCAATACATAAAAATATCCGGCCGGCTCGCCTTGCTGAAACAACACATCTTTTTCTTGCCGGGTTAATTTTTCAACAATATCAAGCACCTCCATGGTAAAATTCCTGCCCATTCCCATGAAAAAATCAGACATTTTTATGTACATGGCGCGTTTTTCCTTTTTAGCTTCTTAAAAGAAAGATGGTGGTATTCAGGTTTCATTTGCAACCGCCATTTAAACTTTTTCAAGCGCACGTTTAAAGGCCGCCATTGAGCTGCTGATGGTCGTATCCGGTACGGCATAGGATAGCCGAAAATAGCCCGGTCCACCGAAGCCGATACCCGGCACCGCCAGAATGAGCTCCTCTTTCAAAATGCCGGTGAACCTGGCATCGTCCGGAATCGGGCTTTTGGGAAACAGGTAAAAAGCGCCTTCAGGCACGTGAAATTCATAACCGATTTCAGAAAGACCTTGGCAGAGCATATCCCGCCGGCGCCGGTAAATGGAAACATCCACGGTAATGCCCTGCAGCTGGGCCACTGCATGTTGCAGCAGGCTGGGGGCATTGACGCACAGCATGGTGTTGATAACGGCTGCGGCGCTGGCCACAAGTCCGGCGTCTTCGGCCCGCGGGTTGACCGCCAGAAAACCGATGCGTTCACCGGCCAGGGACAGCTCCTTGGAATAGGATGTTACGATAATCGAATGCGCATAGGCCTGAAATACGGAGGGCACTTCCAGATCATAGGCGATTTTGCGATAAGGCTCGTCAGCCACCAGATAAATACGGCGTCCGAATTTTTGGCTGGCGTCATCCAGAACCCGACCCAGCTCGGCAAGCTCTGCCGCCGAATACACGGCACCGGTGGGGTTGTTCGGTGAGTTGATCAGCATCACACGGGTCTTGTCGGTAATGGCAGATGCAATCGCACTCGTGTCCAGGTGAAAATTACGATCCGTGGGGACTGTTCTAATCGTCGCCCTGGCAATAAAGGCGTAATGGTCGTAGCCGATAAAATAAGGTGCAGGGACCAAAATTTCCTCGCCGGGGTCGATGACGGCATTCAGGGCATCGTTTAGGGCACCGGCTGCACCCACGGTCATGATAATGCAATCCGGGGTCAGCTTAAGATCGTGCACGCTGCTCATATAATCGGCAACAGCCTGACGAACGTGCGGATAGCCGGTATTGGGTGTATAGCCGTGGCCGAGAGATTCATCGGCGACCAGCTTTTTAAGCACTTTTTTAAATTCCGGCGGTGGCGGCACATCCGGATTGCCCAGCGAAAAGTCAAATACCTTATCCGGCCCGTGCTCGGCTTTGAGCCGGGCGCCTTCTTCGAACATTTTTTTGACCATTTCCATTCCATCGACCATTTTGATCATTTGGTTCGCTATCGGCATGACATTCTCCTATTTAGGTTGGCCGGTTGAGCCGGCCGAGGTCCTCGTGAAACGGAATTAGAACAGTTGAGCCCGAAAAAAAATGATATGCTCTCTTGTCTGTACATTAAAAGGTGAAATTGCGGCTATTGATGCTTATGAGTATAGAAACAGAAATTAAAGCTGACCTGCTATAATTTTCATTACCATAGGCAGTTTATTAAATTCAAGCACTACCCGAAGCTTTATACACCAAGATTCAGCCTCTCTTTGCAGTCAGATGTTCGGGGAAGGAGTTTACCTGTGAGAATTATATTTTTTGCCGGCAAAGGCGGAACCGGCAAAACATCGATAGCAGCCGCAACTGGTATCCGGGCAGCCGGGATCGGCAAAAAAACCGTGATTATGTCCCTGGATGTGGCGCATAGCTTGAGCGACATCTTTGATCTTGACAAAAATTTGCTCGATCAAAACAAAGGCCAACCCGTCCAAATCAACTCTAACCTTTACATTCAGGAAATCGACATTCAGGAGGAAATCACAAAATACTGGCGGGACATTCACGGGTACCTATCCACCTTATTCAACACCACCGGGCTGGATGAAGTTTTGGCGGAAGAGTTGGCCATTTTACCCGGGATGGAAGAAGTCAGTTTACTCCTGTATATCAACCAGTACGTACAGCAAAAGGAATATGACGTTATCCTGCTGGATTGTGCGCCAACAGGAGAATCGTTGAGGTTTATCAGCATACCGGCCACTCTGGAATGGTATATGCAAAAAATCTTTAAAGTCGAAAGAACGCTTGCAAAATATGTGGGTCCTGTGGCTAAAAGATTTACCGATGTCCCTTTGCCCGGCGATGATTATTTTAAAGCGCTAGAAGAACTGTTCGAGCGTTTAAAAGGCGTTGATCAAATCTTGACGAATCCCAATATAACCACAGTGCGACTGGTCACCAATCCTGAAAAAGTTGTTCTTAAGGAGACCCAGCGAGCTTTTATGTATTTTTGCCTCTACAAAATGAGTATTGATGCCATCATTATGAACCGTATTTTACCGGAGCAAATTACCGAATCCTATTTTAAAACCTGGATTAAAGCTCAACGACGGCACTGTGAAGCTGCAGAACACATCTTTAACCCGGTCCCTATTTTATCGGTTGATCTATTTCAGGGCGAAATTTTAGGATATTCCAAACTGAAGAAATTAGGGCAACAATTATATGGCAAAAAGAATCCGCTGAAGCGATTCTATAAAGACGAGCCCTATCAACTGGTCAAAGAAAACGGCAACTATCATTTGAAAATAAAGCTTCCTTTCCTTTTAAAAAAAGATGTGGAATTGAACAAATTTTTTGATGAACTCATCATTCGCATCGGAGGGTTTAAAAGAAATATTTTACTTCCAAGACAAGTGGCATCAATAGAGCGGGTCAACGCCAAGCTCGAGGGCCAGGTCTTGGACATTTACTTTGAAGGAGTTGAAGATGGCAGCCAAAAAAAGTGAAC
>JASFJF010000441.1:0-3744 GCA_050122255.1 Desulfobacterales bacterium | reverse complement strand
CGGCAGCTAGAAGAGGGTGACCCTGAGGGTATGGCGGGGCTTAAAGCCATATTTGCGCACACCGGAAAGGCATTTATTGTGGGCATTACCGGTCCGCCAGGTTCCGGTAAATCGACCCTGGTCAATCACATGATCACCGAATGTCGCCGGCGGGATTTCAAAGTGGCCGTGGTGGCGGTTGACCCCTCAAGCGCGCTGACTGGGGGAGCTTTTTTAGGAGACCGCCTTAAAATGGGGCAACACTCTGATGACAGCGGCGTGTTCATCCGATCGATGGCCACGCGGGGACATCTCGGCGGATTGAGCACCACGACACGCCAAGCCGTTCTAGTGCTGGATGCCATGGGATATGACATTGTGATGATAGAAACCGTCGGCGTCGGGCAGGATGAAGTCGAGATTGCCGAATTTGCCCACACCACTATTGTGGTCAGTTTGCCGGGCGCAGGGGATGACATCCAAGCTCTCAAGGCCGGATTGCTGGAAATCGGCGATGTATACATTGTCAACAAGGGCGACCAAGCAGGAGCCGATGATGAACTCGCCCGGCTGCAAGGCATGCTCAAAATGGGCCAAAAGAGAGAAGGCGGCTGGATCGCGCCGGTGCTCAAAACGGTGGCGGTCAACGCGCAAGGCATATGCGAGGTGGTTGATGCTTGCTGGCGTCACCTTCGGCATCTGCTCGATCGGGGTCTGTTCCAGAAACATAACGAACAGCAGACCTATCATCTATTTCAAAGGCTGGTTATGGATTTGGCGGGTGATAAAATTTTTAATGGCTGTCGACAGTCTGCCGCCTTTCAGGCACTTTTAAAAGATTTAAAATCCCGCAAGATCGATGTGGTTACTGCTGCTGAAAACCTCGTAAAAAAAATTAATATAAAAGTTTAAATATATATTACAAGTTATTCATTTCTTTAGCAATTAATTTACTAAGATTTTCAACTGCACGGCTTTTGGCGGCAACAAGTGTATCATAGTTCATGGCCGCAAAAGGCTCTGTGATAACAGACTTTTTAATACGCAGCGTGGTTTTTTGCTGCGGATCGACGACCTTCCAAAGCACCTCCAGCAGAACGTTTGCCTTACCCGTGCGACCTTCAAAACGCTGAATATCCAATATCACCTGATAGCGTGGTTTAAAGCTGGCATCCCAGGGGTAGACAGACACCTGATCTGTAGCAAGTATCAATGATATGTTTTCAGCCACAGCCCGTGCGAAGTCCTCATCCAAGCGGCCGGCCCAGCGATGAAATTCATCAATGTGCAGTTTATTGGGGCCTGTGCGGATCACTATTTGCGGCCGATCCAGTATTTTTGGCATGTTCACCGGACCGACACCAATGGCGATCGGCTGCCCGGCAATCGTTAGGGTGGCATCAGGCCGGTTGCTGCTGATCGAATTTAACGTGTAGAATTCGGCTTTTGGTCTAATGCTGCCGCATGCAGTAGACAACAAGGCGACCCATAAAATTAACCATATGATGTTGGAAGATAATTCTGTGCGCCTCATCATGGTTCCTTTCCTTTCCCGAAGATCAATGAATTCGGATGGCGTTCCAGATATTCAAGCAGAACACGAAGAGAGCGAGCGGCTTCACCCAGTTCATCCAGGGCCTGTCTTAATTCATGTTGCAAGGGAGCATCTTTGCCTAAAGTGCCCTCAACCGAAACCAGTGTCTGCTGGGCCTGATCGAGGGTTTCCGTGATGGCCGGTGCCACGTTTGCATTTAAGTTCTTGACAAGCTCACGGGTCTCTTTCAGGGTCTCATCCAGTGCCTGGACAGCTTCCTTCAGCCCGGCAGATGCGGTTATGCTTTTCACGTTTTTAAGGGTATCACCGAGGTCCTTGCCGATTCTTTCGATGGGCACCGTTTCGATTTTGGTCAAAAGATCATTGACTCGATTGGTAATGATCTCTAAAGGAGCGGGAATAGTAGGCAGCTGCGGGAACTTTCCATCAAAGTTGATTTTGGCCGGCGGCACATCCGGGTGAAGATCCCAATCCACAAAGAGCTGGCCGGTCAGCAAGCTGCCGGTTTTCAATTGAGCCCTAAATCCTTTGGCCACCAATGCTTCCATCTGGGATTTTTCATCCAGTGGGGATTTACCCAGGATCTGCCAGCGCTGGGGCTCGGTTTCAATCAGCACCGTAATCTGCGGGGTAAGGGTTTCCTGGTTAAAAACGGCTTTAATATCCACCACCTGACCGATTTGGATGCCTCTAAACTCCACTGGAGCGCCAACGGTCAACCCCCGGATGGACCCCCCAAAGTGCAGAATATAATATCTTTTTTCAGTGAACGTCCGCTCGAAAATGCTTTCGCGGTCATCATACAGTTTAAATACCTGGTCGTCTTTGGTCGGTCCGCCGCTTTCGAGGGTGGCGGGCGTGTCAAAGGCGATACCGCCCATCATGATCGATACCAGTGATTCGGTGTTCAGCTTGATGCCAGCGGCATCCAGTTTCAAATCAAAACCGCTGGCATTCCAGAAGCGGGTGTTGGCGCGCACCAACTTGTCATGTGGCGCATTGATAAAGATCTTGATCGCCAGGGAGCGCCCGTCTGTGGCCAAATTATATCCAATCACCTGGCCGACCTGGATCTGGCGGTAATACACCGGTGAGCCATTGTCCAATGACCCGAGGCTGTCTGCCTGCAGCAAAAATTCCCGGCCGGGTATGCCCGTGGTTACAATTGGTGGCACCTCAAGTCCGTTGAATTTTCTGGCTGATTTGCCTTCCATTCCCGGATCCATTTCGATATAGGCTCCTGAAAAGAGCGTCCCCAGACCGGAGACGCCACTGGCGGTTACCCGGGGGCGCACGACCCAGAAGCGGGCATTTTCCGTCAAAAATGGCGTTGCTTCTTTAACCAGTTCAGCCCTGACAATTACCCGTGACAAATCGGCGTTGAAGCGTATGGACACCACCTCGCCGATTTTGACGTCCTTGTATTTGACCAGGGTTTTGCCGGCTTCCAGCCCTTCAGCGGATTCAAAGGTAATGGACACCATCGGTCCCCTTTCCTTAAGGCCTTTGTAGGCCAGCCAACCGCCAATTAAAACGGCGACAATCGGCACCACCCAGACAATTGAAATCTGTTTCTTTGCTTTAACATCTGCTTGCGGCAAATTCGCTAAATCCGGTTCAAGTTTGTTGTCAGCATTCATTGTTTGACTCCTGCGCGTCCCAGATGAGTCTGGGGTCAAAGCTCATGGCGGCAAAAATGGTGATGATGACCACGCCGGCAAAGAAAATAGCGCCGGGGCCAGCCTCGATTGTTGCCAGTGAACCCAATTTGACCAATGCAACTAAAATGGTGACCACATAAATATCGACCATTGACCAGCGTCCGACTGCTTCGGTGATACGGTATAGGCGGGTTCGATCTTTGGGTCGCCACCGGGATTTACGCTGGACAGAGATGAGTAAAAATGTGAGCAAAAAAAGCTTCAGCAGCGGTACAAAAATACTGGCAATAAAAATGACCAGCGCAATGGGCCAGCTGCCCGATTTCACGAAATAAATGACACCGCTCATGATGGTATCCGACTGGGCTTTACCAAAGGATATGACAGTGGTTATCGGCAGCACATTGGCCGGAATGTAAAAAATGAAAGCAGCTATCACCAGCGCCCATGTGCGTGCGATGCTGTTGGGTTTGCGAGAGTGCAGCCGTGCACCGCAGCGAGGGCAAAACATCGTTGCGTCCTTAGCGGAAAAAACAGCTTTGTTAAGCT
>JASFJF010000440.1:0-3748 GCA_050122255.1 Desulfobacterales bacterium | reverse complement strand
CGGACGTGAGCCTGATAAATCTTGAAACCAGCATCACGGCTAGTAACGATTTCTGGATAGGTAAAGGCATCCATTACCGCATGAACCCACAAAACATTGGCAGTCTTACCGCAGCGAACATTGACGTTTGCGCACTGGCCAACAACCATGTTTTGGACTGGGGATATGCCGGCCTCGTTGAAACACTGGCAACCTTAAAAAAGGTAAACATCAAATCCGCCGGTGCCGGGTCGAATGCTTTTGCCGCCGGAGCACCGGCGGTCGTTAACATCGGCGATCGGCAACGGGCAGTCGTTTTTTCATTCGGATTTCCCAGCAGCGGCATTCCGGCAAGTTGGGCGGCAATGCCAGACAGGCCGGGCGTAAACCTGCTAAAGAATTTGAGATCCACCTCTGTGCGTCACATCCAACAAAAAGTTCAGGCCATCAAACGCGACGGCGATGTTGTGGTGGTTTCGATTCACTGGGGCGGCAACTGGGGCTATGATATTCCTCGACGGCAGACAGAATTTGCTCACCGCCTGATTGATGATGGCGGTGTAGACATCGTCCACGGGCATTCATCGCATCATGTCAAAGCAATTGAAGTTTATAAAAATAAGCTCATTCTTTACGGCTGTGGTGATTTTTTAAACGACTATGAGGGCATTTCCGGTTACGAAGAATTCAGGGGTGATTTATCCCTGATGTATTTTGCAACGCTTGATGTTTCCACCGGAAATCTCCTTGATCTGCAGATGGTTGCCATGCAAATCAGGCGCTTTCAAATTCAGCATGCATCACAAGCCGACACCCGGTGGCTTGGCGAAACCTTAAACAAGCAAGGGCGACCCTTCGGCACCCGGGTCATCATGCACTCTAATAACCATTTTACCTTGCAATGGTAAAAATCAAGGGACGCCCATGAAATTATAACTTTCTTTGCATAGATTTTAGTGGTAATATGAGCTTATGCCACGTCAAGCGCGAATAGATGCACCCGGAGCGCTGCAACACATCATCGCCAGAGGCATCGAGCGCAAACGCATTTTTCTTGATGATCAGGATCGTGATGATTTTATCGATCGGTTGAGTACGGTTTTAACTGAGAGTACCGATCGCTGTTATGCCTGGGCCTTAATTCCGAATCATTTTCATTTGCTGTTGCGCAGCGGCAATCTATCCATTTCCACTGTTATGCGACGATTGCTTACCGGCTATGCGCTATCCTTTAACCGCCGCCATCAGCGCCACGGTCCGCTATTTCAAAATCGCTACAAATCCATTTTATGCCAGCAAGAACCCTATTTACTCGAGCTGGTGCGCTATATCCATCTCAACCCGCTTCGGGCCGGAATTGTAGCCGATTATAAAGCGCTGGGCAAATTTGCGTACTGCGGCCATGCTGCCATTTTGGGCCAAAATTCGAGTCCGTTTCAGGATGTCGACACGGTCCTGGGCTTGTTTGCTATGAATCGTTCGACTGCACGCAAAAAATACAGTGCCTTCGTGCGCAAGGGCATCAGCCATGGTCATCGACCGGAATTGATTGGCGGCGGGTTGATTCGCAGTGCCGGTGGATGGTCGGCTGTAAAAGGCTTGCGGCGCAGCAATGCGCGCCTCAAAGGCGATGAACGTATTTTGGGCGACAATGATTTTGTTGGTACGGTTCTGGCGGCTGCCGAGGAGCACCTGGAGCGCAAATACCAGCTAGCAGCCAACGGAATGAATTTTGAAAAGGTGCTGCAGCACGTTGCGGATATTTTTGACATCAAGGTGGACCGGATACTGGCTGCCGGAAAGCATCCTCCGACCGTTAAGGCCCGCAGTGTGGTCTGTTACTGGGCAATGCGAGAACTGGGGTTGAACGGCACGGATGTTGCTGCAAAACTGGGTTGTTCCCAATCGTCGGTTAGCAAAGCCGCCAAGCGGGGCGAGGCGATTGCTTCTGAAAATAATCTAAAATTGATCGAAAGATAGAAACTTATAATCTTATGGGCGTCCCTACAACTAAAAAATCGAGCTGGCGGGACTATCAAGCCAAGCTGCAGCGCGAGCGGAAACACGAACAGCGCAAAAAATTTGTGCACCGAAATGCTAAATTTGTTTTGTTGATTCTCTTGGGATGTCTGGTCGTCTATTTTGCTTTCACAGGATCTTTCGGCTTTCTTTTCGGTGACGTAAAAAAAGCGCAGGCGACCAAAAACCCCAAAGCACAGCTGGTTTCTCAAAAAGCGGCAGCGGTTGTATCCTACGACAAAGATCAGATTCATCAATTTATAGATGCCCACCATTTTGCAGATTTGCGGGATAATTATTTTGAAATTCACAATAACGGCCGGCGCCTTCAGGTTCAGACCAGCATAGACCCGGTGCTGCAAAACTATCTAACCCAAAAATTGGACCGCAAGAATTCAAGTCACATCGGAATCGTTGCCATGGACCCGGATGATGGTCGTATTCTATCATTGGTTGGTTTCAACAAGGCTGATCCGTCCGACAATCCGTGCCTGGACAGTTCCTTTCCAGCAGCCAGTATTTTTAAAATCGTTACCGCCGCGGCAGCTTTGGAAAAGGGCAATTTGGGACTCGAATCCAAACTGCGTTATAACGGCCGCAAATACACCCTCTATAAATCCCAACTCAAAGAAAAAAGAAACAAATTCACCAACACCATTACCCTAAAAGAGGCTTTTGCCAAATCCGTCAATCCGGTTTTCGGCAAACTGGGGGCTTTGTACCTGGGCAAAACGCAGCTGGAAACGTATGCTGAGGCCTTCGGGTTCAATCGTGAGATTAATTTTGAAGTGTTTCTGGCACCCAGCCAGACTGTGATTACCGATGAACCCTACCAATGGGCCGAGATTGCCTGCGGGTTTAACCGCCAGACGCGGATGTCGCCGGTTCATGGCGCTCTGATATCGGCCACGATTTTCAACCGCGGAAAACTGATTGAGCCTACCATCATTGAACGCATTCACGACGCAAAGGGCACAGAACTGTATCAGAGCCAGCCTGCAGTTGTTACCCAGGCTTTTGCGCCGCATACCTCGGCAGCTTTGCGCGAATTGATGAAGACCACGATTCGTTCGGGCACCGTACGCGGCACATTTCGAAAATATCGCAGGGACAAAATTATTTCCAGACTTGAAATTGGCGGCAAAACCGGCACGATCAATAACAAAACCGACGACGTTAAATACGAATGGTTTGTCGGCTATGCGCAGGACAAAGGCGGTGACAGCGCGATCATTCTATCGGTGCTGGTGGCCCATCAAAAATATATTGGCATCCGGGCGCCCCAGTACGCCATCATGGCCTTTAAAAAGTATTTCAAAACTCAGTTTGCCAGAATGGCACCCCCCTCATCGGCCAACCCCGGCTGACGGCCGGAGGCTTCCATCTACTGCGTTATTAAGGGCGAGGCATAGTTTACTATAGCCTCGCCCTTAAGTGTCTTGTATATGAAAGCCTCCGACTCGCCAGTTGAATGTCGCGTCACTGCCCCCGAAGGGATTTCAATAGTGCTCGTGCAAGATTCGAGTTGTGCTTTTTTCAATATGGGCAACGCTTTTTTAGCGTTGCCCGTTTTTTTGTTAAAGTCCTGATTATAGTTACCGATACTTCTATAAGAGGATAAATGTTATGGGAACAAGAAAAATGTATAATACCACCCTGGACATCAAGCTCATCAGGGAAATCAAGGTACTGGCCGCCAGATTGGACAAGCGCCAGAATGATATTCTTGAAGAAGCGATCCAGGATTTGC
>JASFJF010000439.1:0-3748 GCA_050122255.1 Desulfobacterales bacterium | reverse complement strand
GCATTTTTGCGATGGGCGATAATTTGCTGGGCCACCTCCATGTAGCCGTCCGAAAAAGCGACGGCCTGCCGGAGATGCGGCACAATGGGCATACTGGCGGCGATAAACGCGGCCGAACCACGGTTTAGGGCCCTGGTCATGTCATCCCAGCGATCGAGCACCTTTACTTCCAGACGTACTCCCAGATATGCCGCAAAAGCCTGTGCCAGTTCATACTCAAACCCCATCGGCTGATCGCGGTAAAGATAATAGCATTCGGCGGTATTGCGCGTGACTACCGTTATCTTTCCGGTTTTCAATATTTTTTGCAGCGTAGCAAAACGATATTCGCCAATAACGGGGCTTAACAAATAATAGCCAATCATCCCCCAGATGATCAGGACGGTTATTTGAAAACCAGTTCTCTGGCGCAAAATATTGTTTACGGCCGACAAGCTCACGGTACCTACCTTGTGCCGCTCAAAATGAGCGTTAAGAACCTTAAATCACTACTGATCTATCTTTTTTCTGATCTCCCGGTTGATTTTAGAAGAGCAAAATTACAATAAAATAATTTCAACGGGTTACGATATAAACCCGACTGTGGCGGTCCAGCAGTTGTCACCTTGCGCTGCTGGTGCAAATGGAGTACAGCCGGCGTTTGATGGATACGAACGGTGCCCGTGTCCTGGTCAAAAGGTCGATCCCTTCTATTAGATATTATCGTCTCAAATGGGTTCAACCTTAAATCGGCAGACGCTAAAAAGCCCCAAGTTGGCATGGTTTTATCTTGATACCAAGGTGTTCACAAATCGCGCTGATGGCCATTTTTGAAAGATCGTGCCTGCCGGCAATATCCCAGGCTGTATGGCAGGGTAGTTTACCATCGATCAATGAGTCCTGAATGGTTTGTTCCAGGTCCGGAATTTCAGTCGCTTTGGGCTTCACAATTTTTTTGTCAGGCTTGTAGCCGAACAGCCCCAGCTGACATTCGATCAGCTCCAATTCCAATAAATCAGCAGTCCTGCCTACATCAGCGGGTGACACCTGCAGCGTCTTGGCGACTTCAAAGGCCACCGCACAAGGGACTTCATTATCTTGGGTCTGTTGGTCTAAAGCGTCTTTGATGCGCGAGTTGATTTGAGCATCCGAACCGTGTTTGTCTGCGAACTTTTTACCATTTTGACGTTTCATTGTTAAACTCCTGAGAATTCGTATGTGCACCTGTACCGGTTGCGCTTTGTCCGCTTTCCGCAAAAATCTACCCAATCGGGAAGTTTGCTATAACCGGCTGCCCTGTACACGTTTTGGTTCCGGGATGCGTTTGACAACCACCAAAAGCCAAACGACCGAGCCCCTGGTTCCCAACCCGGGTAAGCCGAGGCGAACCGCTGCTTGGCGGCGCTATTTTACTTGAATAATCTAAATCCGTTTGTTAGTGTAAGATGTCTAAACCACTCAATATTTCATTGCTGCTGTTGGGTGTTTGCAACCCGCCCACGGGCAGGTTTCGGCGCGCGGCATGAAATTTTGCTATTCGTGTGAATTCGTCGTATGAAGACCCACTTTACAGACAGATGAATGCGCATTAGTTTTGAAGCTAAGCGCCAGATAAAAGCCCGCTGCCAGCTGCACCGAAAAAGCAGGGCAACTATACCATAATTTTACGGGTGGAAAAACAAGCATTTTCATGCAACATATAAAAATCAAGCGCAAAAAGACGCACCAGATTTCAGTCGGTAACGTCAAAATCGGTGGAGATGCGCCTATTCGGGTCCAATCCATGACGAATACGCCAACACCGCATGTTAATGCGACGGTCACCCAAATTCAACGATTACAAGAAGCAGGATGTGAAATCGTCCGCGTAGCCGTACCCGATCAGGAGGCTGCCAGAGCCGTTGCGGCCATTAAAAAGCGGATCCACCTGCCATTGATTGCCGACATACATTTTGATTACCGGCTGGCGATTGCGGCCGCCAAGGCCGGGGCGGATGGGCTTCGCATTAACCCCGGCAACATTGGCACCTTAAAAAAGGTCAGGGCAGTAGTTGATTGTGCCAAGGACCACAATATTCCCATACGTATCGGGGTCAATTCCGGGTCCCTGGAAAAAGATATCCTGAAAAAATACAATGGTGTCACCGCAGCCGGCATGGTGGAAAGCGGTTTGCGCCACGTTGAGCTGTTAAAATCTTTGGACTTTGACCAGATAAAGATTTCGCTCAAAGCGTCCGATGTGCACCGCACTCTGGAAGCCTATCGGCTTCTATCCTCCAAAACAGACCTGCCGTTGCATGTCGGCGTTACTGAAGCCGGTGCCCTTTATCCGGGCATCGTTAAGTCGGCGCTGGGAATCGGAATGCTGCTGGCGGAAGGTATTGGCGACACCATCCGGGTTTCCCTGACCCGCGACCCGGTAGAGGAAGTGCGGGTCGGATATGAGATCCTCAGAGCCCTTGATATTCGCCACCGGGGTCCGGAAATCATCGCCTGCCCCACCTGCGGGCGTTGCAACATCGAGCTGTTTGACATCGTTGAACAGGTTGAAAAAGCACTGATAAACACCGCCGAGCCGGTCAAGATTGCGATAATGGGATGTGTGGTCAATGGCCCGGGAGAAGCCAAGGAGGTGGACATCGGCATTGCCGGCGGGGATGGAATCGGGGTGCTGTTTCGAAAAGGCCGGGTGGTTAAAAAATTTGCGCAGGAAAAACTGGTAGATGTCCTGCTGGATGAAGTACGGCAATATGTAAATGATCCGGAAAATAAAAAGCCCAACATTTAATTACTGTATGCGGATTTAGAAAGGCAAAACATGGCAAAGCAAGTCAAGAGCGCAATTTCTCCGACACGCAGCGAAGATTACCCGGAATGGTACCAGCAGATCATCAAAGCTTCAGATCTGGCGGAACGGTCAACGGTCAGGGGCTGCATGGTCATCAAACCCTGGGGCTACGCTTTGTGGGAAAATATTGTACAGGCAATGGATAATCTGTTTAAAGAAACCGGCGTAAAAAACGCCTATTTTCCACTTTTTATCCCGTTGAGCTTTCTTGAAAAGGAGGCCGAACACGTCGAGGGATTTGCCAAAGAATGTGCAGTCGTGACCCATCATCGCCTGGAAAAGGGCGATAGCGGCGGCCTTGAGCCTGCCGGCAAACTGGCGGAACCGCTGGTGGTGCGCCCAACGTCGGAGACCATTATCGGCGATTCATTTTCGCGCTGGATCAGCAGCTATCGCGATTTGCCGATTCTTATCAACCAGTGGGCGAATGTGGTTCGCTGGGAAATGCGCACCCGCATATTTCTAAGGACCAGTGAATTTTTATGGCAGGAAGGGCACACCGCTCATGCCTCTGCTGAAGAGGCCATCGAGCGCACCAACATGATGCTGGATGTGTATACCACCTGTGTCGAGGATTACCTGGCAATGCCGGTACTACGGGGCCGCAAATCTCCGGCCGAACGCTTTCCGGGGGCCGTGGATACACTGGCGATTGAGGCCATGATGCAGGACCGCAAGGCCCTGCAATCCGGCACGTCGCATTTTTTAGGTCAGAATTTTGCCCGCGGCTTTGATATCAAATTTCAAACAGCTAGCGAAACCGAAGAATATGCCTGGACGACCTCATGGGGGTCGTCAACCCGAATGATCGGCGGGCTGATCATGATTCACAGCGATGATGACGGCCTTATTTTACCGCCCAGGGTGGCTTCGGCCCATGTCGTGCTACTGCCCATCATCCGCAAACCCGAAGATCGTCAG
>JASFJF010000438.1:0-3813 GCA_050122255.1 Desulfobacterales bacterium | reverse complement strand
GACCACTATGCTGTTTTGCTCAAGCAGATTTGTGTATTCACTATCTTGGACAATGGCGATGACCTTTTCCAGGTCTAACTGTCTGGCCTGGAGGGCCGCAATTACATTTCGACCATCATCTTCAAAGGCAGCAATGACGACATCAATATTGTCGACGCCCACCTGTTTTAGTAATTCCTTCTTGGTGCCGTCTCCCTGGTAAATGGGAACATTGTAGCGTTGTTCAAGTTCCCTGCAAAGCGCATCGTCTTCTTCAATGAATGTTACCTGATGTTCCGCTGATCGAAACATCATCTGATACTCATCTTTTGCTAGGAGCCGGTCCGCTATGTTTTGGCCTTGTTTTTCGCCACTGAGGATAAGCACTCGCATACGCATTCTCCTTAATTTATTTATAAAAACTTTCACCGATTTTACAAAAAAGTTTGCCAGTTTAATAACTTCAGCGCGGTTATCGGCATTAAAAAGATATATTGCACTTCCAACCAATGTCAGTATTCCTCCCAGAATAAAACTTCTAAATTCTAGCGCCGGAACGAACATCCAGGTCGTAATAACGCCTAAGATTGGTATCCATGGAAAAAATAGGGTTTGAAACGGACGTCTCAAATTCGGCATGCGCTTGTGTAGTGGAATGACCGAATAATTGATTATCCCGAGCCCCATCAGGTAACCGAAATCACTCAAAGAAGCCACAAATTTAACGATACCGGAGGAGCTGAAAATAATCACAATCAGGGCACAAATAATAAGCGCGATGTATGGCGTTTGGAACCTCGGGTGCAACCTTGAGAAAAAATAGGGAAAATGCCTATCGCGCCCCAGTGCGTATAAAATGCGGGCGCTGGCGCCCAGTGTCACACTGAATGCGGATAGACTCGCCATAATGGTTGCTGTAATGCCGGCCCAACGCCCCCAACCACCGAAAAGCCGCTCGGCGGTGAAGATGAACGGAATGTCGCTCTTGGCAAGTTCGGTATAATTAACGCTGCCCATCATTACACCGACCACAAAGACGTATATTGCTGTGCTAACGCCCAATGTGATCAAGATAGCCCGCGGAATGTTCTTGCTCGGTTCAATGATCTCTTCGGCCGCATTTGAGATAAGTTCGAACCCGACATAGGAAATATAGATGAGGGCCATTGCCGGAACAAAAGGACCCCATCCCATTGGCGCCAAAGGCTCCAAATTAAGCGGTTCGATATCGGTGAAGCCGAGCGCAGCGACTCCCACCAGAACCGCCAATTCCACCAGATTCATGATGGTAATAACGATAATGGCTTCCTTCATTCCCACCAAGTTGATGGTGGTAAATACGACTGTGGTGATCAGGGTGATAAGGGCAATGCTGGCTTCCGGTAAAAAGTAGGCGCGGATTGTCAGGGAAAAGATAAGAGCGTACATCGCACAGGCAAGCGTGTTGCCGATCCAGAAAAACCAACCCGTAAAAAACGCCACGGGCCTGTTGAGTGTTCTGCTGGTAAAGGAATATCCGCCGCCGGCTAGCGGTATGGCTGCGCTGAGCTCACTGTAGTTTAAAGCGGTAAATACGGTTAAAAAACCCATGGCCAGGTAGACGAGAATACCCAGCGGGCCGACCATATGCGCCAGTTCGCCCGGCAGGGCGAAAATCCCCGGCCCCATGGTGGCGCCGATACCGATCATGACGGCCATAAACAGACCCATATTTCGTCTGAAACCTATTTCAGCCGCCATGCGGTTGCTCCCGGGCGCTTCACTGTTATCCTATCCAGCTAATCTCAAAAGATTGTCAAAAGGTGCGTTCAGATACATCATCTCACCGGCGACAAACCGATCATCATGCCATTTATCAAATTTATCCGGCAGTCTTCAAGTAAAAACCGGCACAGGTCTCCGGTTCGTATTGCGCAGTTTAAAAGTGGCCTGGCTCTACATTGTCATAAAGGACTTCAAGCAGTTTGACTTCTGCGAGGGTGTCCTGGCGGCAATACTTTTTTAGATTGGAAAATATTTTTTCTTTTTCTTCGTCTGAGATTAGATCCTTAACACAGCTCAGATAGCGAATTGAAGCCATTTCACCGTCTGAAATTTCGAGGTTATCATAGATCATCTCGGGTACAAAAGCAGGGAGGACACTTTTTAAAGATGCGGAGCCTTTCATTTTAGGGTGATAGAGGTACCTGGATCTGAATGGCACAAGCAGATCGACCATCCTCGCATTTATCTTTTCGAGGTCGGAATTAGACTCTGGAAAATCGCGGCCGAGCTCGCTGTTAATCCTGGACTCATAGGATTGGTTATAAACAACTACCGAGCCTGTGTCCCCACATTTTGCGATCAGAGCTTTTATAAATTGAGGCCTCGGATCACTCAATTCCGTATGCAAGAATTCAATGTGAGTTAATGTCCCGTCTTTCTCAGGCTGAATGTGGAGCGAAAACTGAAACGGTATCTGCTGGTAAGGGGATGCTTTGTCGAACAACGGCACAGCCGGCCAGATGGCTTCGTAATCCAGAAAATAGAGCGGATACTCCAGCAGTTCCAAAAATTCCTTTATGCCATATCGGTCGATATGAATTTCATTGGTTTTATAGGAGCTGACATCTGTGTGTTGTCTGCCGGTCAGACCAAAGTTGTCGGGAACAGATGATATGTCAATGATATCCTGGGACAGCAGCTCTTCGCGTTTTCTGCCCCTGAAAACGTTATAAACCGAATAGTCCGGGACGCCCTGCCAGCAGTAGGGGATGTAGTCACATTCAAATGGATGTTTGCAATGATCACCGATCTTAACATTCGGCTCCTTATGCGTGTTCAAAACGGTAATCAATTCCATCACTGTTATTTCAACCGCTGTCATTCTGTCTATTATAAGTTCGGTGCAATTCTCGATATGAAACAGTTTTCTGGGTTCAAGCTCACCGTCCCTGACATAACCATTATCGATGTGCATCAGTTTTGATTTCCTGATGTCATATCCGGCTTTGCAAAAGGCATATCGCTGCAGGGCGATATCATCAAGGTGATAATCCTCCACTCCGGTTGAGGATTTGACCTCGATCAAGTCCCAGGTGTCTGTTCCCTCAACTTTTTTGAATATGTCAATCCGCGAAAATGCCCCGTCATCCGAGCAGGCGGTGGCCTCAAAAATGATATCTTTTCCATTGCGCACGGCTTTTCGAGTTGAATCAATGGCCTGATCGATTTTGTAGTAAGGCTCGGTAATCTCGAATCCGCCTTCAAAACAATTTTGCGCCAGCAGACCGACCTCATGGCCCGTATCAAATATATGCTGTTTCCCTTCGGAAATTTCAGGTGCCAGGTCCGGCCGGTGCCGGTAAAGCCAGAGCATTTTCGTACACCTTACCCCTTTTAAATACTGGGATTTTGAAATTCTCGAAATTGTTGACATGCTTTTGTTATCCTGTGGCCCGCAGATAGATCCGCCGTTCTACTGTTTGGTCGGTTTGCACCGTTATATTGTACCACTATCCGGCGCCGTTTTCCATTATATCGTCTTGCCTGAAATAGAGCCTTTTTGTATGTCACCGTACAAATTTTGTTAGTTTAAAGAGCCTTTAATCTGGTAGTCTTTATAATCCAAGTATCTTGCAGATATGATCAAGGCAGTTGCTGGCGATTTGATGCGATGGCGGATTGGTCTAAAGTTGCGGGGGTCTTGAGATTCAAATGTCAATATTTCACGGACGCCCCCCGACTTTATTCAAATCAGTCCAAAAGAAAGGCACTTTATGTTTGCTTGCGTTTTATTTTCAGGAAAATAACGATTAAAAAGCAAGGTATCCAAATCCATAACAGCTCACTACC
>JASFJF010000437.1:0-3820 GCA_050122255.1 Desulfobacterales bacterium | reverse complement strand
GGCGGTACACCTGTGGGCATTGCGGTTCAGGAAATACTGGACCATCTGGGCGTTAAAACCGATCATATTGCAATCCGCACCTCTTCTTACTACGGAATCGAAAAAAGAGACAAAACGGTTCGTGTCCACGGACTCGAATATGTCATACGGCAAGCTAACTGGGAAGACGGTCTGCTGATCGTCGACGATGTCTTTGATACCGGCAGTAGCATCAAAGCCATCATCGAGGCCCTGACCGCAAAAATGCGCCGCAACCTGCCGAAGGACATCCGGGTTGCCACGGCCTGGTTTAAACCCAAATATAATCTCACTGACATCGTGCCAGATTACTATATACATGAGACCGATCAATGGCTGGTGTTTCCCCATGAACTGGAAGGTCTCACCCGTGAAGAGATTTTTGCGAATAAATCCGGAATGAAAAAACTATTCGAGGATGCCGGGCTGGAATGAGAACAGGGTGCCCAAACTGGCAGGCGATTAGATGCCAGCTTCGCAATCGACAAAGAATGTCATCCCGGCAATAATATCTATTGTCTTTCATAAACCAATAATGTTAAAATTTGTTCTGATCCATAATGCCTGCCCTCTTTTTCCGCGGTTTGGTGTTATGGTTAGGCTATCTCGGTTGTTCCATTTTGGGCGACTGGGATAGCCTGTACTTTTTTGGGATCCCCAATTTCCGGCTGCCGGCGAATGCGTCACTTTTCCTGTGCTTTGTAAAAACCTGCGGTGTCATTCGTCTTTTTAGGCAGGCGACATTTGACCGAATTCGAGAGTATTGGCAAAAATTTCACAATTGTGCTATGAGAACACTCCAGCGCAATATCCGGTGAAAGGAGATTCTCTGTGAACATCATTCGCAAGAAATTAAAACCCGCTGTCTGGCTGCTGGCGCTCCACATGCTGATGCTGTCCGGACCCTGTCAATCCGCATGGGCGGCAATGATCGACACAGAGGCAATGACTCATCTGGATCGGGGAGAGCGCCTGCGGGACCGTCTGAGCCATTACCTAATGAGAGAAGATATCAAGGTAATTCTGGAATCCCAGGGCATCGACCCTGCGGAGGCTAAGGCCCGAATGGATCATCTGACAGACGCCGAGCTGGAACAAATCGCAGAACAGATTGATCAACTCCCGGCCGGCAGCGGCTTTTTTGAAACCTTTCTCATCGTTATTTTTCTGATTTTTGTGGTTCTACTTTTCACCGACATCGCCGGTTATACTGACGTATTTCCTTTTGTTAATAAACAGGCGGCTGCCAAAACATCCCGTGCTCCGACAGCTGTTAAAACCAGCACCCCGGCACAGGCCCCTGCTTCCCAATCGGTTTCCGGTATCAATCCCGACACGCCTTTGATCGTTTATTTTAATTCCAACTCAAATGACCTGACGGCCAAATCGTATGAAAGGCTTGATCGCGTCGCATTTTTCATGGTTAAAAATCCACAAACAAAAATTAACGTCATTGGATTTTCGGATGCAACCGGCACATCATCCTATGACCAAATGGTGTCGGAAGTCCGCGCCAATACCGTCAAAAACTATCTGATCGCCAAAGGGGTTGAACCCGCTAAAATTTCAACCGCAGCCGCCAGCAACCAGGGGGCAAACAGCCAAACGAGCAGCCGTGTGGTAATCGAATTTAAATGATCCGCCCGCCGCTCGGTCACCGAACATCCCAAAAAAAGGATCGCTGCCGTCAATATCCAGCCGCGTCATCAGCCAGTGCATCAAAGCCGCCATTAACCCCAGAACAACAGCCAGCCGCCAGACAACATCGTTGCTGCCCCTGCGATCGTGCACCAGTCGCTCAGCCGGACGCCGATGAAGCTGCCGACCGCGTGCCCTAAAAATACGATTGCGGACGCATCGCCACACGATTTATCGACCGGTCGGAGACTGGGCGGTAAAATTGCATGATATTTATTTAGCTTAAAATATCAGAACAGGCGCCCGAAAGGAGCGTGATGGTTTTTGACATCTTTAAAATACGCGTTAAGATTATTTTGTAAAAGCCGCGTGAAAACTGGTAAGCTGTGAGGCCAAAGATCAGCGGTCTTTTAAGTTGTGCCCTTCGCAACAGGACTGATGTATGTTCATGATGAAAACAGTACGATGGCTCTTTATCGCGTGCCTTAAGATAAATGGAGAAAAACTTTATGAC
This sequence comes from Desulfobacterales bacterium, assembly GCA_050122255.1. Lineage (GTDB taxonomy): Bacteria > Desulfobacterota > Desulfobacteria > Desulfobacterales > JAHEIW01 > JAHEIW01. Next base: position 1,650 of record JASFJF010000437.1, on the reverse strand, counting down.
AACACAAAGTGAACGTCAGACTTTTTACAAAACGGAAAAAGTGGACGGCCTGGACATCTTCTACCGGGAAGCAGGCCGAAAAGATGAGCAAACGATTTTGCTGCTGCATGGCTTTCCAACCTCATCGCATATGTTTCGAAACCTGATACCGCTGCTGTCGGACCGCTTTCACCTGATCGCCCCGGATTATCCCGGTTTCGGCAACAGCTCCATGCCGCGTGTTGATGAATGGGACTACACATTTGACAACATCGCCGACGTGATTGACCATTTCACGGAGCAATTGGGCCTGAATCGTTATAGCCTCTATATGATGGATTATGGCGCGCCGATTGGGTTTCGCATTGCAGCCAGGCATCCCAAAAGGATAGCGTCTTTGATCATTCAAAACGGCAATGCCTATGAAGAAGGCCTGCGTGAATTCTGGGATCCGATAAAAGCTTACTGGAAGGACCGCTCCAAAGAGAATGCCGCTGCGCTTAGAAACAGCCTGCTGACCATCGAAGCGATTCAATGGCAATATAGCAATGGCGTTCGCAATGTTGAATCCATCGCAGCGGATAACTGGTTCATTGATCAATATTTGCTGGAAAGACCCGGCAACAAGGATATCCAGCTGCAACTGTTATACGATTACGGCTCCAATCCGCCGCTGTATCCACAATGGCAGGCCTACTTTCGTGCCTATCAGCCGCCGGCGTTGATTGTGTGGGGCAAAAACGACACGATCTTTCCTGAAAAGGGCGCCCATCTCTACAAACGGGATTTAAAAAATATCGATTTTCACATTCTTGATACGGGTCATTTTGCGCTCGAAGAAGATGGTAACACCATTGCCGATCTGATTACCTGCTTTTTGGCCAAATACACAGATCTGTTGAACACACATCCGGATGCTTTGGGAAAATGTAAAATCGCTGCCTGAATCCACACTTGAAAATGATAAAAAACCGATAGCGTTCATGTTGGACGGGCCAGAACGTATATAGTAAGCCCCCCTTCTCGATTTAGGAAAAGGGGGTTTTTGATTTAATGAATGGATAATCAGCGCCATCCTCATCGCCGGTGTCTTTACACCATTTGACGATTCCACAAGATTTGATTCTGGCTATCAAAAAAAGGTCGAAGTGCTTTTGTTTTTGACAAAAACCCTTGAAAACAGGTCATCAGTAAAATTTTTGCGGGCCAGTACCTGTCGAATTTAGGCCAATGTAGCATTGGCCGTTGCTTTGTCTTTTTCAATAACTTCGACAGATAAGGCTTGAGGGCCAACGCCCTTTATTGACGCTCGGAAGCGGTTCATGCTACAGACAAAATATCTCTATAGATGCAAAGACTGCAGGCTAGCCTTTGCAAGATTGAAGATTTGCAGGAAGAAAAAAATGGAGTTGAGCGCTTTTGATTCAAGTTGCCGGACCGAAAGGAGCAAATCGAATGTACATCCAGCAGGTTGATCTCACCCGCGGGGTGGGCCAGGATTTCGTAGATGGGCTCACGGCTGCTTCGGTCAAAAAAGAGCATGCCCAGGGTGATATTCTCTTTGAAAAAGGCGACCCCGCCGACCATGCCTATCTACTGTTGATCGGCCGTGTCCACTTGAAGATGGGTGAGGCCGGTCATGTGGTCCATATCGTCAGCCGACCCGGAGAG
>JASFJF010000436.1:0-3829 GCA_050122255.1 Desulfobacterales bacterium | reverse complement strand
ATCGACAATGATGGTTTCAAATTCAGCGCCGGCTTTTTCGATGGCATCGAGCAATTTTTGGGCGCCGGTAATTCTGCCGTTGGGCGTCTGATCATCCTGATCAAAGGCAACCAACAGCACATGCTTAACCCCAATCTGGGACAGCTCCTTAATTTCCGTTTGTAAATCTTCTTCCCAGACGGTGATGCTGTTGTAGAACATGCGGTCCAGCAAACCCTTCTCGGCACAGTAGGCCGCGCCCTCCAATTTGGACGGCATCATAATGGCGTCCACGCAAAAGGGCATGTCACTGACCGAGGTGACAAAATCCACATATTTTTTGAATTTTTCACCTGGGCTGGCGACAATGTCAGCCATAACCGGTACGCCCGTTTCTTTCCACATTTTGTCTGCGGATTTCAGTAATTCTTCGGCCCGCGCTTCATTAAATCCTTTTCTGCGGCTGCCCTTATCAAATAGCTTATCGCTTTCCTGAAAGATGGAGAAGCAGCAGACTGTGGGATAATCTCCTGGCTGGCCGCCGAGTTTTACGCCACCGACATCATATACCTTTGGCTCGTTACTAAAACGCTTCATAACCTACCTCCTTTGGTTGTTAAAAAAGGTCGGAAATCTCAGTTATCTATTACCAAAACGTCCTTTTTTTTATATCGTCTAAAAGATGATTTTTAGAATGAATGTAGATGATTTTAGAACCAATAAAAACCAATGCATTGACATCGGCCGAACGGTATGCGAAAAATTTGACCGAAATATCGTATCCGTTATTTGTACCTTAGTTGTTATTTTTGTGCACTTTGTAGCAAAAATTTGTATTGGAAAATTTTCACTTTTTAGTAACGATTGAATATTGTCGATTGAATATTGTATATTTAAGGAATTCTTTGCATTTTATAGACGAGGGAGCGAAGCGGCATCCACAAGTATTCAATTTGCAATCTTCAGTTTTCAATTCCGGCTCGCCCGGGTTTGGAGGCAATCGCATGACAGATATCATTTTCAGCTCATGGGGCGGAGAAATTATTGAAAATCGCAACAATAAAACGCAAAACCACGTGTCCATCAAGGATCTGAATTTGCCCGAATATTTCAAGCAGAACGAAAAGATCAAAGCATTGATGGGCTGGAAAGGGCTCGTTCTGCGGTCATCTGAAGTGGATATCATTGATCTTTGCCGGGCCTATTTTGAAGCCCTTTTAGACCATTCCAAAACCTGTGATAAATGCAACTACTGTAAGACGGGCTGGGAAGAGATGCTCGAGGTCTTTCAAGATATGGCCAACGGTGATGCAACCGAAGAAGATCTCGAGTTCTTGCAGTCGGCTGCTGAGGCCATCGTCAGCAATGCAAAATGTACGATCGGCAAATCCGGCCCAGCACCGCTCTTCCATGCGCTCAAATATTTTGCCGATGACTTTTCCAAGGCCATCAGCGGTGAGAAGCCCGTAGCAACCGGCACATATTATTCCAAGCTGACCGCTCCGTGTGTGGATGCCTGTCCCATTCAACTCGATATTCCCAAATATGTCGAACACATCAAAGATGCTAAATTTGCAGAGTCTCTCACCGTTATTCGTGAACGTTTGCCTCTGCCGGGTACCGTGGGGCGTGTTTGTCCGCGGCCCTGTGAGAATCATTGCCGGCGGGGAAACTTAGATGAACCCATTTCAATAAAAGCACTCAAGCGCTTTGTGGCGGATCATGAACTCTCCGAGCAGAAGGAACCGCAATATGAAGCTGCACCCTCGGCGAACAGCGGAAAAGTGGCCATTGTGGGTGCCGGTCCGGCCGGGATTTCTTGTGCATATCAGCTGGCACTAAAAGGACACCAGGTTACCATTTTTGAAAAACTGTCAGTTACAGGCGGTATGATGGCTGTAGGGATTCCCAAATATGCCCTTCCGCCGGATATCCTCACCAATGAAATTAAATCTATCGAAAAGATGGGCGTTACCATTAAGACCGGCATCTCATTCGGTACAGATATCACCCTTGAAGATCTGAAGGCGCAAGGATTCGACGCGGTATTTTTGGGAGTCGGACTGCATGGCAGCCGCCGGCTGGGCATTGAAGGCGAAGATGCGCAGGGTGTGATTCCCGGCATCGAATTTCTGCGAAATGTGGCCCTGGGCAAGGAGGTCGAGCTGGGTGAAAAGGTCATTGTCGTCGGCGGCGGCAATGTCGCCATCGATGTGGCCCGGACGCTCAAACGCATGGATGCTGGCGAGGTGACGATGGTCTGCTTGGAGACCCGCGAGGAAATGCCGGCATGGGAACACGAGATTAACGATACACTTGAAGAAGAGATTCCAATTATTAACTGTTTCGGGCCCAGTCGGTTTCTACAAAAAGACGGTAAGGTTAGCGGCATTGAATTTAAACGCTGCACCTGTGTGTTTGATGAGCAGTGCAATTTTAATCCTCAATACGATGAAAACGACCTGCAGACGCTGGCGGCCGACACAATCATACTGGCCATCGGCCAGAGTGCAGAGCTGGATTTCGCTCGAGAACAGGATATCCCGCTTTTATCGACCGGTGGATTGCAGGCTGATGCCGTCACCTACCAAACCGAACTCAAATGGGTATTCGCTGGTGGTGATGCGGTTTATGGTCCTGAATCCGTGGTGGAGGCGGCGGCCAGTGGCAAAAAAGCAGCCGTTGGCATTGACCGTTTTATTAACAAATTGCCGGTTGAACCTGACGATGACGACTATTTTGATCAACTTTTTAAAACCGTAAAAGTCTATGACCCGGATGAAGAAATCCTCAAGGTCGAAAGCAAACGGCGCTTCCAGCCAAGCATGCTCCCATCGGATGTGCGCAAGTCAAGCTTTGATGAAGTTGAGCAAGGCCTATCCGCCCAGCAAGCCGTGGCTGAAGCCGAGCGATGTCTGCGGTGTTACCAGGTTGCAACTATCGTCGTTTAGAGCGGATAAATTCAATGAGCACACCGCTTGACAATCAGGCAGAACATAAGGCCGACATTTTACTTTTAGCGGGCTTTTTAGGGGCGGGTAAAACGACCCTGCTCAAAAGAATCCTTTCCTGGGAAGCCGACCTCTCAGATACCGTTGTCCTGGTCAATGAGTTTGGCGAAATCGGCATCGATGGCGCCTTGCTTCAAGATTCCGGATCTGACGTGATCGAGCTGACCAGTGGATGCATCTGCTGCACGCTCAGTGCCGATCTACATCAATCACTGACACGAATATGGCATCGATTCACGCCCCGCCGCATTTTGGTAGAAGCCTCAGGTGTCGCCGACCCGAAATCGATCAGTGCGGTTTTGCAGGACCCGCAGATCGGCCAGCATATGGAACTCAAAAAAATCATAACGGTGTTGGATGCAGATTTTTGGGGAGCACGGGAGGCATTTGGGCCCCTTTTTTATAACCAGCTGGAGATGGCCCATTTAATCCTTTTGAATAAAATCGATTTATTGGCGGCCGAAAAAATTCCACAGTTTCTCGATGAAATCCATGAAGCCATACCCGACTCCCAGGTGGTTCCCACGATCCACTGCGAAATCGATCCGGAAACCCTTTGGACGCAATCCCAACCGAAACCAATTGGCTTAAAACCGATTCAATTTTTCCGCCCGACTGGTTCAAACGCCGAATCTGACTTATACGCTGCAAAACCGGTTGGTGACGAACATGACCACCATCCGGCCGAATCTGTTCATTTTGTAACGTTTTCCTTCCAGGATTCAAGAATCTTCGACGAAGCCCGTTTCAAAAATTTTATCGACCAGTTACCCTGGGAATTATTTCGGATTAAAGGCACGGTTCGTTTTGCCGACCGTTTAGAAATGCTCAATTTTGTT
>JASFJF010000435.1:0-3833 GCA_050122255.1 Desulfobacterales bacterium | reverse complement strand
CGGGCCACTATTGAAAAGCGTTTAAAGAAGTTTGAAGAGCTCTTGGCCAAGCAGCGAAAGAGATAATATTAGTTGCGGTCGAAATGGGAAAATTGCATCGAAAACGTTCCGCGGCCCTGCGTCGCCGAGCGCAGGTTCGTCGAATAGCCAAACATCTGTGATAGCGGCACGGTGGCATTGATCACCTGAGCCCCGGCTTTATGCTCAATGGACTCAATTTTGCCACCCCGCGAGTTTAGCTCGCCGATAACATCACCGATGAAGGCCTCGGGCACAAAAATTTCAGCGGTCATAATCGGCTCCAATAGAAACGGGTTGCCGGCACTCATGGCGTCCTTACATGCCATGGAAGCACTAACGGTATAGGCCAGCTCGGTTCCCAAAGATTCTTTGTAGGTGGCATCGGTCAGCCTCACTTCAACGTCCACTACCGGATACCCCATCTGCGATCCGCTCTCCAAGGATTCCCAAACGCCCTTCTCTACAGCGGCCGTATACAGATCCGGCAATACATCATTTGAAATTTCAGGTACAAATTTGTTGCCCGATCCCCTGGGCAAGGGTACCATGTTAACCGAAATCTTTGCGAAGTGGCGCTGGCCGGCTATTTCTCTGTCAAAAATTATCGTCGCCAATCCGGGTTTTTCGATGGTTTCGCGGTAAACAACCTGAGGCTTGCCCACATTGACATTGGTACGAAATTCACGCAGCATGCGGCTGATAATAACTTCAAGGTGCAATTCACCCATCCCCGATAAAATGGTCTGCCCGGTATCTTCATCCTTGCGAACGATCAATGTCGGATCCTCTGCCATAAATTTGGCCAGCACCGTATCCATTTTTTCTTGATCCGCATGGGTCTTGGGCTCGACCGCGATGGATATGACAGGCTCGTAGAATTCGATTTTCTCAAGCAATATCGGATGATTTTGGTTACAGAGCGTTTCGCCGGTGGATGAACCCTTTAACCCGACGATTCCGACGATGCAGCCCGCACCTGCAGTGTTCATCCGCTCGCGGCGGTTGGCATGCATGTTCAGTATCCGGGCAATTTTTTCCTTTTCATTGCGAGCCGGATTAAAAACCTCTCCACCGGACGTAATTTTACCGCTGTAGATTCGGATATACGATAATTTGCGTCCTTCCATCATTGAAACTTTAAATATCAGGGCTGCCAGCGGCTGAGAATCCTTCGGCAGGCATTGAATGATCTCACCGGACTCGGGGTGTATCCCCTCAATCGGCGGAATATCAACCGGGCTGGGTAAAAATTCGGTAATCGCATCAAGCAAGGGCTGAATCCCTTTATTTTTAAGTGCCGCACCACACAACAACGGAACGAGCTTCATATCGACGGTTGCCTTGCGTATGGCGGCCAGCAGTGCGCCCGTGTCAATAGCGATCTCCGCCAGATAGGCCTCCATGATGTCGTCATCGTGCTCTGCCAGGGTTTCAAGCAGCTTGTCGCGGTATTCGGCTGCAGAGGCGGCCAATTCTGCCGGAATCTCCAGCTCCTCATACTCAGCCCCGAGGGTATCGTCATCCCATACGATCTGCTTCATGCGGATCAGATCGACAATGGCGTTGAAGTTATCTTCTGAACCGACCGGTAGCTGTAATATCAGCGGGTGGGCATTGAGGCGATCGGCAATCATCTCGACGGTCCCGAAAAAATCAGCCCCGATGCGATCTAACTTATTGATAAAGGCGATTTTGGGCACCCTGTATTTATCGGCCTGGCGCCATACGGTTTCAGACTGGGGCTCCACGCCTTCCACGGCACTGAATACGCCGATAGCGCCATCCAGCACCCGCAAAGAGCGCTCGACTTCAATGGTAAAATCAACGTGGCCGGGGGTGTCGATAATGTGGATTTCCGTATTTTGCCAGTGACAGGTCGTAACCGCCGAAGTAATCGTGATACCCCGTTCCTGCTCATCGGGCATCCAATCCATAACTGCCTCGCCGTCGTGCACTTCTCCGATTTTATGGGAACGACCGGTGTAATATAGGATCCGTTCAGTGACCGTCGTTTTACCGGCATCAATATGGGCAATAATGCCAATATTGCGGATATTTTCGATTTTTGCGGTTGTTTTCATCGTATTAGCAGCATATTCGCTTTTAGCGGGATCTGCAAATCAATATGACCGGCAAGGCTCATGGCATCAATGCCGTTGATCAGAATTTTGACTGCCTTAATCTGCGGAACATTTAACACCAATGAATTGACAATTGAATAAATGGTCAGCAATTCGGACTGTATTCCGCCCGGATGGTTTTCAGCGACAGCCGAGGTCAGATCCACAAAACAGATGCCTTCCTGTGTCACGAAAATCGCCCGGATGGCAGTTGCCGCAGGAAGGGTGCGCACCAAATCCTGTTGCGGGCCCTTGATTAACGCCTCTATTATACTTCTGGCAAAAAACTCGGGATCCTGCGGACTCGTCAGAACCCGATTTTCAGCCATCAGAAATTGGCTGTCTTGATCCGAAAAATACAAATGGACCGGCCTTGTCTGTGCGGGCGTCATCGATGCGGGCCGCAAGGATTGATGATTTGGGGTTTGATGTGGCTCATGCTGGGGAACCATCACCCGCACCAGCAACAAAACGATTCCTGCAATCATCGCTAAGGCCAGAAATCCAATATACCGTTTTTTTATCATGATGCTGCCGCTGAGCCGGTTTTGAGTATCTAAAATAGAACCCGTTTTTTATGTCAATCAATGGCTGATGTCAAGTTTAACAGCCGCTATCGATTTTAGTATGTGAATCTAAATTCACAAAAAATGCGGCTGCTAAAAGCAAGCGGCCTTCAGAAGAGAGCAATTAAACGGGGTGTCACTTTTTTCAGTTTGACTCGTACAGGCAAGCAATGATATCAGAAGCGCCTTTATGGATAATAAAAAAGGCTAGCCAGAGGCTAACCCCGATAGGTTATAGAAAAAGTGGAGCTGATCGGGATCGAACCGACGACCTCATGACTGCCAGTCATGCGCTCTCCCAGCTGAGCTACAGCCCCACATAAGCGAAATTATTTAGCATTTGGTTTTTTAGCTGTCAACAGTTATATTTGTTGAGCACCGCGACCGGGGCGTGCCTGCGGCCACTTGCAGCAACCGGCGTCAGTGGCGGCTTTGCCGCCGAGATGGGTTGACAACATTTTAAATAATAAATATTATTGAACATTTAAGTACGATTGAATCATTACTGGAGTGATGGGGTTCTGGGTTAGAACCGAGCCATCCGATAAGGTGAAGCGCATGAAACGTCATTCAATTTCGCCGAATGGGCTGGCCGGCGAATCAACCGGTGTAAATGCCTACAAGGAATTTGACGCCACCGAGCTTTATTGTCCGAAATGCAAACAGGCTGTTCCGGTGCGCAAACGGCTTTTGCTGGTGTTGCCTGAAGGCGATAAGTATGAGTATCTTTGCGCTTACTGCTCTGAAACCGTCGGCACCAAAATCGACAGGCAGGAAAGTCCGCTAACCCTTATTTCTTGAATTTATGCTTCCCTTCTTTTATGCTTTCGTGGTATTTTTTATAAGATAAGGTTCCCGGTTCAAGGTTCTCCGTTTAGCCTGCGCCGAGCCATTCGGCCCTGAGCTCACGGCCGGAGGGCTCAGCCGAGTCGGGTTATTTCAACGACGAACCTCTGAACCCTGAACCCGCGAGGAGAAGAATTGAATGCTTAGTATAATGCGTAAACATGCCGGTAGCTGGATTATCAAATTTTTGCTGGCCGCCATCATTGTTGTTTTTATCCCCTGGGGCGTTCAACGGTATACGTCCGGGCGGTCCGGCCGCGTAGCCGAGGTCAATGGCAGC
>JASFJF010000434.1:0-3836 GCA_050122255.1 Desulfobacterales bacterium | reverse complement strand
TTTTTCCGCGACCGACAGCTCTGGATTGGCCTGGAACAGGATATTTTGCCGGGTATCATTAAGACGCCGTGTGAGAAATTGTGTGTGTGGTCCGCCGGTTGCGCCCGTGGCGAAGAAGTTTACAGTCTAAAAATGATCTGGGACCGCTTAAGGCCAACATGCGCGCGACTACCAGTGCTTGAAATCACTGGCACCGACAAGCATCCCGACTACTTAGAAAAGGCCAGGGCAGGGGTATATCCGTTAAGCAGCCTAAAAGAAGTTCCTCCGGAGATGCGAGAAACCTATTTTGATATTCGAAAAAGTGGCCATCGATTCGATGCTAAGGTGTTTATGAAAGCAAACATTGATTGGAAGGTTGGGGATATTTTCGACGATCCACCAGGATATGGCTTTAATATCATCTTTTTAAGAAACAATCTGCTAACTTACTATAAAAATCACCTTAGAGAAGAGGGGCTGAGTAGAGTTACAACAGCCCTTTCGCCTGGAGGTTGGTTGATTATCGGCTCCCATGAAAAAATACCCCCGTCAGCTGTAAATTTACGGCGACATCCTTCTATCTCCTGGGCGTATCAATGGGAAGATTAGGCTTGGCGTTTATTTTTCTTTCTGTTCAGATTTCTTCTTTTTCTTGCGCGGTCTTTTGACACCATATGATTTGCTGAATATTTTCCCCCGTTTCGTTCGCTTATCTCCTTTGCCCATGGAAGTTTTTTCCTCCTGAAATCTAAAGTTCCAAATAAATGCCAATGATCGATTATTTCATGTGCCTTTCATAACGCATTACGCTTTCTTTTTCAAGCAGCTGGAGCCACTGCCCAATGCTAGTTTGGACTTCTGAACACATATGCCATCAGAGTTTAGCAACCGGTGCAACCCACGGGTGTAATCAACATGCAATGCGTACCAAAGCGCCCAGATTTGCCAGATAGGCCCGGCCCCAGTTGCGACTTTGAGTTGATGGGTGCCCAGTGATACAAGAAGGGCATTTGAGTTAGAACCGCAGAGAAAGACAGGTCAACCCGCCATCCATTTTTCGCATCTCGCTGACATTCAGTTCAATAATAGGCAGTCCCAGCACTTTAAGCTTAGATTTTGTATTCGGGAATCCCTCGGGCATCAATAAGTGATCGTTAACCCAAAGTGTATTGGCCGCATAGGACTCGTTAAGGTCTGTCGTGATTGCGTCGTATCTTCCAAGCGCCTTGTGTCCCTGAAAATCTGGTTTCGCAATGACGGTGCTCTGGCCGACATAATTAATACTGGATTTTAAATGAAGCCCTGCACCCACTGCAATAATGGTATAGGTCCTGCCATGTTCTTCAAGGATACGGCCTAATTGTTCGGCACCTCGCTGATTTGTGCGTTCTGAGATTCCGATGAAAAAATGATTGCCGATCATCAGAACATCGCCACCGTCAAGCGTACCGGGTGCCTGGATGCGTGCGATCCGGCGGTAGGGCTCCAGGATGCCAGCGATCGATTTTTCCTCTCCCTGTCTTGATTTTGCGCCCGGGTTGCAGATGATCGCGACATCCGCTGTTACCACTGCAGTGTCTTCTACAAAATGGGCATCCGGATAATCGGGCAGCGGGCCGAGTTCTATGACGGTAAGTCCAATTGATTTCAAGGCTTGTGCATAGGTCCGGTGCTGCCATAATGCCTTTTCATAACTCGGTGCACCCAGGTTGGCCGTCGTGATACCGCGGCTACAGGTTTCAGCCGGTGTTCGGATAATTGCATATGTAAATGTTCCCGGCATCTAAATACCCTTATACGAGCGAATTAACCGTTACAGCCAACCGAGCAGTTCAAGTCCATCCCGCAGGAGCATTATCGAAAAGATAATCAACAGAGCACCCAGGAGCCGCATGACGCCGATATAAAGACGACCTTTTAAAAAACTTCGCGAGCGTCCGACGACCATCGCCAGGACAACCTTTGAGCCGACCAGCAAAACCAAAAAGCTGCTGACAAACGATAGGGTTGCCAGGATATTTTGTTGGATGCTCTTATATATAATAGGGGTGCCAACAGTCATATAAAATATATAAGGATGAGGATTTAAGGCATTGGTAATGACCCCTTTTGTAAATGAGGTGGCCTTGACGCTTGATAGGTTTAATTCTACGCCCCTGGTTTTTAGACTTTCATATGCTATATAAAGTATGAACAGGCCTCCCAAGAGCGAGATGCAACCTAATACCGGTTTATAACCAGCGAGCCTGTTTAAGAGCAATAAAGAAACAAGGATAATTGGCACATCGGTTACCAGGGGTGCAATCGATACTTTCAGGCCGGCGCGGATTCCGTGGCGGAGCGTTTCAGAAATCACCAGCACTAGCAGGGGACCCGGTGCAAAGCCCGCTGCCAGTCCCAGAAGGATTCCAGCACTCAAAAATTGGAGCATATAATCTTTTCCAATAAAAACATGTTCAACCTGAACCTAAAATTTTTCCATTCATAGCCAATCTCAACTGGTTTGCCTCTTAGTTGCGTATCAAAAGGAATGTTATCTGATTTATTGCATTGATGCGATGAAACTATTGGCCTCCCTGATTGAAGTTTCCATTTCCTTGATCAACCGGGCGACATCCGATTCAATTGAGACCAGTTCACTTTGCAATGAGGCAATGGCCTGGGCATTTAAATTATGCTTCAGATACAAAACCTGGTCCCGAAACGCGTTGAGAACCGGATCAATTTTCCGCTCGGCGCGTCTCATGGCGCCGATCAATTGTGCATATTGGCGCTTGGTTTCAGCGAGTTTACGGGCGCTGGATTTCCGGAGGCCGCTGCTGGTATATTGATTTAACTCTTCCTGCCATTCGTCGAACAGGTCTTCAGCCACATTCTCAACTTCATCAATTCGAAGCCGCACCGACTGCGCTTTTTCTTCGCTGGCTTCGTATTCGTTTTTCAATTGATCATATTTTTCTTCCAGGTCCCCGCCCTGAAAATTCAGAACCGTACTGAATTGCTCCAGGGCGGATTCGAATTGATTTTTGGCGTCTTCCTGGGCATCGCGGGCATCCTGTACACGGTCTACCATGATGTCTCTTTTATGATAGCCCATGGTTTCCATAGTTTTGTAATAAGTCGATTCACAACCGCAAAACAGGCATATAGTGCCCGTTAGAATCATCCAATGAAGTTTGCTCTTAGACTTGGATTTTTTCATCATCGTATCCTCAATCGTCTGCAAGAACTAGATGGTAATATGAATTGTGTTTGTGATCAGGTAGCAGTTCTGATTCCCATCAGGACAACCTGCCGTCCCCGATATTTTTCGCGATATAACAACTGCCAACCCATCCGGGCATAGAAGCTTTTCCTATCAGCAGTGAGCAGATAAAGTGTTTTTATATTCATATTGATCGCTTCCTAAACGATACGTTTAACCAGATGTGATCCGATTCCTTGTTTGCGATACTCTGTATCGACATATACACTTGGAAGCCAGGGGGTCAATTCAAAAGGTACTTCCATTTGCCTATGGAAATGTTCATTATTGGATTACCATGGCCGTTGCTGGCAATGATCACTATTTGACCCTATTTTAAAGCCTTTTTTATCGCAGCGCGAGCCAGCAAACGGGTAGAATCCAGTACCGGCAGAGGACAATCATCCGGGTCAACCAGCAGTGGAATTTCGGTACATCCCAAAATGGCTGCATCACAGCCGCGACCTTTTAATTTTTCAATGATTTCATTGAAATAGATACGCGATTTCTCGGTGAAAACTGCGTTGACGAGCTCTTTGAAGATAATCTTATCGATTTTTTCACGATCATTTTCTGCGGGTATGTGACCGGCAATATTAAACTCTTTTAA
>JASFJF010000433.1:0-3848 GCA_050122255.1 Desulfobacterales bacterium | reverse complement strand
CGCCTTACTTCAGCGGTGTCGGTTTCAATATATTCAATCTGTTTGAGCTGGTCGGCTTCTCCGATCAGGCGATTAATGGCCGCATTGTAAATAATGTTTAGATCGGTCATGCCGCGTTCTTCCAACTCTGCCTTCGAAATAGGGCTGTTTTCCCAGCTCTCACGAAACAAAACGGTGATGCTTGTTGCGCCCCTTTGCTTACAAATTTTAGCAGCATCAAGCGCCAGTTTACCTCCACCAGCAATCACTGCATCAGAACCAATCGGCAATGTCTCTGTCTGTTCGGAGCCAAATCGCACCAGATCAACCAGCATATAGGTACCTGGAATCGGCGACTCAATATCATCTGTTGCCCCGCGCGCCAGGCGGCTGTCCCAGCCGCCGGCAGCAAGAAAGACCGCGTCATAACCATCTTGAATCAGAGATTTCAGGGAGAAATCACGACCCAAAGCCTTCTGGGTTTCTACCTTAACGCCCATTTCAACGATGCCTTCAATATCCCAATCCAGCACCTCCTCGGGCAATCGATCTTTTGATATGGCGCTTCTGAGCAGTCCACCCAGGTTTGCGGTGGCCTCAAATACGGTTGCATCATGTCCCAGGCGTGCCGTAAAAAATGCAACCGACAAACCTTGCACACCACCGCCGACAACCGCAATCTTACGGCCGGTATCCGGCGCCTTATAGGGCAAGATGCGCGTGCCGCTTTCCTTTTCATAATCAGCAGCATAGCGCTTTAGAAAATTGATGGCCACCGGCTCATCAATGTAATTTCGCCGGCACTCCAGCTCACAAGGTCGCGGACAAATCCGGCCAATCACAGCTGGGAAGGGATTGCGCTCCTTGATGACCTGAACGGCGCGGTGGTTATTGCCAATGGAAATTTGATGAATGTATTCCCGAATATTAATGCCGGCGGGGCAGCCCCGCTGACAGGGTGTCGTGCATTCATCGGTGGTATATTCCCGGATAATTCTGCGCGTAATCGACGAAAGGTTAATAATGTGTTTGGGACACACCCGTTCGCAGGTTCCACAGCCTGTGCATCTATGCTCGTTGACGACCGGCAGACCTTTGGGGCCCATCCGGATAGCATCGAACGGGCAGGCCTTAGCGCACGTTCCCAGGCCCAGGCAGCCGATGGTGCACACTTTCATGCCGCCGCCAAGCAAAGCCACCGCCCGGCAATCATCAAGGCCGTTGTAGATATATTTCGTATCTGCTTCCTCAACCCCAAAATAACAGCCTGGCAGGGCAATATCCGGTTCAACAGCTTCGATCTTAACACCCATAATAGTGGCAATGGCTTCGGCCACTTCTTCACCGGCGGCCACACAAGAATTGGGTGCCGCTGTACCGGCGACGATGGCCTCGGCATTGGCGCTGCAACCCGGCAGCCCGCAACCGCCTCAGTTGGCGCCGGGCAATTCTTCTTCGATCGACAGAATCTTGGGATCAACATATACGTAAAAAACCTTGGATGCGACGGCTAGAATGATACTGATAGCCAATCCCATGCCGCCCATTAAAATGATTGCATCAACCATTTGAACCTCTTTTAATGGTAATTAAGATAAACCTATCTTGAAATTATCTGATCTGATTTATTTGGTTGGCCAGTTGAGCCGGTTTAGCCCGTTAAAATAGGATAAAGGTCTATTATTATTTTTGACGGGCTCAACGGGCTAACGGGCAACGGGTTCAACCATTTAAACACTTCTCGCTAGTCAATGGCATCGAATTTACACTTCTCAAAACAGGTCATGCATTTAATGCATTTTTCTTTGTCGATAGCTGCAACTTCTTTCTTTTTCCAGGTGATGGCTTCCACCGGGCAGGCCCGAAAACACATGCCGCATTTGGTGCAAAGTTCCGGCTGCACCTCAAATTTCAACAGCGCCACACAGCGTTTGGCCGGACATCGTTTTTCAAGGACATGAGCCTCGTATTCATCTTTAAAATATCGCAACGTTGAAAGAACCGGATTGGGACCCGTCTGGCCCAGGCCGCAAAGCGCTGCTTCTCGAATCGAATCAGAGAGCTCCTCCATGGTTGCAATATCTTCAGGGGATCCTTGACCTTCACAAATCCTTTCAAGGAGTTGCAGCAGGCGCCGGGTGCCTTCACGACACGGAGTGCATTTCCCGCAGGATTCATCTTGCACGAAATCCATAAAAAAGCGCGCCATGTCGACCATACAGGTATTTTCGTCCATCACAATCGCGCCGCCCGATCCCATGATGGCACCAACCTTGGCAATTTCCTCATAGTCAATGGGGATATCTAAGTATTTTTCAGGGACGCATCCACCGGAGGGTCCACCCAGCTGCACGGCTTTAAATTTTTTCTTGTTAGGGACCCCACCGCCGATGTCATATATCATCGTTCTGAGCGTTGTGCCCATTGGCACTTCAACCAATCCAATGTTGTTGACATCACCAGAAAGCGCAAACACTTTGGTCCCCTTACTGCTTTCTGTACCGACACTGGCGTACCAGTTCCCGCCGTTTAGGATAATCTGTGGAATGTTGGCCAGGGTTTCAACATTGTTCAATATGGTCGGTTTTTCCCATAAGCCCTTTAGCGCCGGAAACGGCGGGCGCGGGCGCGGCATCCCGCGTTTGCCCTCAATTGAGCGCATCAGAGCGGTCTCTTCCCCGCAGACGAAAGCCCCGGCGCCCTGGTAAATGTCAATGTCGAAGTCAAAACCCGTGCCCAGGATATCGCTGCCCAGCAACCCGTATTGCCTGGCATGCTTGATGGCAATTGCCAGCCTTCGGATGGCCAACGGATATTCGGTACGCGCGTAAATATACCCTCGATGCGCATCGACAGCCCGGGCTGCAATCAGCATGCCTTCCAGCACAGCATGTGGATCGGATTCCAAGATGCTGCGATCCATAAACGCTCCAGGATCACCTTCGTCTGCATTGCACAACACATATTTTACATCATCTTCGCTTGTGCTGGCAAACTCCCACTTGAGCCCGGTGGGGAAACCGGCGCCACCGCGTCCTCTGAGGCCCGATTTTTTGACCTCGTCAATGATTTCTTGTGGCTGCATTTCCTGTAGAGCCTTGGCGGCACCAAAATAGCCGTCTCGGGCAATGTATTCGTCAATAACCTCCGGGTCAATGGCCCCTTTGTTTCGCATCGCCCAAAACATTTGATGTTCAAAAAAAGGGATTTCCTTCATATTGGGAATGGTTTCTTTTGATGCGGGTTCCACATAGAACAGTTTTTCCACCGGTCGGCCTTTGAGAAAATGCTCTTCGACCAGATGCGGAACATCTTTAACTTTCAGCTTTTGGTAGAAAATACCTTCTGGCTGAACCACCATGACCGGCCCGACTGCGCAGAAACCATTGCAACCCGTCTCAACAATCTTAATTTCGTCCGCTAGCCCCTGATGTTCCAACTCTTTTTGAAGTGCTTTCTGGAGGGCGCCACTCTTATACGCATGACAGCCTGTTCCGCCACACAACATCAACTGAGATCTGACTTTATTCATGCTGGACTCCCGCAAGTGATCATTGAATATTCAATTTTCCTTCTTACCATGAACCATCCAGACCCCGAAGCCCATTGACATACAGCCTGCCGCTGGCTACAAACAGGGAGTATTTTGTCAGCATACAGGGCAGTTCATAGAATTTAGCCAGTTCGATAACCGGCGTGTCGGGTTTTTTACCCCTGACAAAGACGACGGCCGCTACCTCTGCAACCTTGGCGGTTCGTAAAACTTGCTCGGTGGTCAGGCCGGTGAGCAAGACTGCATCTTTGGCTACCGCCGACAAAACATCTGCCATCAGATCTGCGCCACCGGCGCCCACGACATTGCGATCAAA
>JASFJF010000432.1:0-3857 GCA_050122255.1 Desulfobacterales bacterium | reverse complement strand
TGCATCTCCAGAAAAAGTCGCGCCGCCCTGAACATCAATGCGGCTATCCTCCCATCCGATGTGCACACCGCTTAAATCGATTCGACCACTCACGCCTTCAGCCCCGGGGGTATCCTTGACAACGAAACGGGCTGTTTCAACAAGAACGGGCTCATTGAACGAATCTGATATCAGATCCATTGCTTGGATGTCGCCGGCCAGCCGAAATTGCCAGGCCCTTGAGGCGCCCACCGGCCCTTTAACCGCCAAATCGGTGAGCATCAATTTACCCTGGGTGACTTTGTACCCCTTGAAGAGTTCAGCGAGTGTTTCAAAGGAAATTAGCCAGGGATAGAGCTCTGCGATTTGAATACTTGCAGAATCGGCATTTAGATCAAATAACGGGAATTTACCCCACTGCCTATCGACGGTTAGCCCGCCAATCGTTGATGTGCCGAGCCTGGCATCGGTTTCCTGCAGGCCAATCCGCGTGTGGCGCCACAACACCTCCCCGCCGCTTAGTTCGATGTCGGTCGGAAACGTTGCCGAGCGGATATGCCATTTTTTTATGGCCCCGTTGAGATACATTTTTTGATTCGATTTTAAGTCCAGCGGGCCCTCGAACTTCAAATTCTCAAATGCCAGGGTTCCATTTAAAACGGGTACGCCACTGACGTTTTGCTTAAAGCGGTGATGGGATTTCAGCCAGGCATAAACTTCGTCCAGATTTATCATGCTTTCACCGCTGTTGGCAGTCACAGAAGCCGCCTGGCCCCATTTGATTTTGGCAGACAGGCCTGCAAATAATGATTGTCCCACCCGGGTGTTCATCTTGCTGACCTTCAACTGGTTCCTGTTACAGCTAAATCGGCCTTGGGCGATCGTCAATCGACCCGGCAGCTGCGGTGAATCCAGAGTAACATTTTGGATCTCACCGTTTGACGTCACTTGCCAACGGGTGGGCTTAAAAAGCGGTCCTGCAAGGTTAACGCTTTGTAATGTGACGGCACCGTCGACGGCCTCAACCTGCTGCAGGTGATTTTCAAACGCTTCATATTGCACCAGCCATGCCCGCATTTGGGCCAGATCGATATGGCCGGATGCTAAAGACAGTTCCAAAATTGAGGATTTTTGCCACCCAAAGCGGGCCGACAGCCGCGATAAGCTTGATTTTCCAATGCGCGCATCGCTGTTTGTCAATACAATCCGGTTGCCGTCTAAGACGAAACTGCCGCCTTTAATGCTGACCGGATAAGGAATTCGCTGATACACGGCATTTACCGAAAAATCAGAAGCCATGACCTTGACATTGACGTCTTTCAGATCCTCACCGATCATCAGCATGCCCAGGGCATTGCCTTCAAACTTTTTAAAAAGCTTCAGTTCCCTCTGAAATCGCTTGTCGGCGACCAGATTGGCCAAAGCAGATGGAAGCTGAGACAGATCCGCTTGGATGAGTGTCTCTATATGGAACGGAGTGCTATCCCCGGTCAGCGGAATGGACAGTTTTCCTTTTTTTGCAAACGAATTGCCCATTCGTGCTTGAGCATTTACACCGGTTAAAATACCGTTTGCAATCCTGGCCTCACCCTGCACATTTTCCAATTCCAACGAGCCGACCGGGACAGAAATTTTCCCGCCCACCAGGTTTCCCTGAATCACGATTTGTTTTTCGTCAATCAGTTGGGCCCAATCCGGTGCCTGGCTTTTTAGCGTGATCCGCTGAATATCACCTTCTCGCAGGATATTAAATATATCGGACACCGTCTTTGAATTTTCCGTCAGCGCCAGTGCGATTTTTTGAGCGGTTGCCACCTGAATATGCTGGCCTTCCAGTTCCACTTGGATGGTAGGCTGCCGGGGTTCAATGATTAACTTGCCAGCCAGGCGAATCGTTGGATCGGCCAAATCAAGCTGAGAAAGGTTCACCGACAGGCCGTTCGCATCGAAGCTCAAATTCGCCTCCAGGCGGGTGCTGTTGATCTTCAGCTCTTTATTTGCTCGCCGCCAATACATATAAGGTATATCGGCTGCAACATCTGCCCGAAGGTCGTCGGGGCCATCTGCATTGAGGTTCACTGTTAAATTCGCCCGGGCATTGGTCATTTTCAAGCCGGATTCCGGAAATAGATATTCAATCGCGGCATGCGGACGCAACTGGCTTATTCTAATCTGGCTGTTCAGTTTTAAGCCCGGTTCTGTGTATCGGCCATGGATGCTGAGATTCTCCCAAAAGTTTGACTGACACTGGGCGGAAAATTCAATAGCAGCACCTTGATGTTTTATCTGGCTGGTGATGCCCCGAAGCCCCAAAATCCGTCGCTTGCCTTTGTAGATATGAATTCGACCGTCGAATACATTTACCGCCATACTGGGAATATTGAATTCTGGTAAGGATTTCAGGGTCGATCTTAGCCAGTTGCCGGGAGTTTCCATCGTAAAATGCGCGCGCGGAATCGATTCATCTTGATGTGCTTCCTGAAATTGAACATTGATTTCGGGTGATCGCGAATGGACGCCTCCAATTTGAAGATCGCCGGCAAACAGCGGCAGTATTTTTGGATAGATTTTGAGCGAATCTACCGTGCCCTGAATATTGTCGGGCATGGTAAAACGGACGTCGGATATGACAACGTGCGGGCGGGGAAAGAACGCCATTTTGAGCCGCTGGTATTCAATTATACCCCCTAGATCCCTTGCATACAGGCGTTGGACTTCTTGCTTGACGGACGCCTGGTTTATCAGCTGGGGGGTGACAATCAGAAGAATGATCAATGCACACAAAAAAATTGCCGCAAGGCTGATGAGCGCAAACCATATTTTGCGGTGCAGGGGCATCAAATCTTTCCTGAATCTTGCATGAAAATGAATGCTAAAATGTGATTACATGTTAAAGCACTTTGTCAAAACGAACTATATACTCACAATAAGCTGAGTCGGAATAATATGGATGACAATCATTATAAGCGCATTTATTTTCACCCAACGGGCAAGCCGGAGGCTTGCATCTGCTGCGTTATTAAGGACGAGGCATAGTCCACTATAGCCTCGACCTTAAGTGCCTTGCATATGAAAGCCTCCGACTTGTGCAAGAATCAGGAATATCTGAATCTTGCATGAAAATGAATGCTAAAATGTGATTACATTCGTTAACCATATGTTGACGCGACTGCGGCCTTTGATGTTGACAGGCATGCAATGCTGGGCTGCATATCATGTTTTGATGCAGAAGGCAAAATCCCATTACTGTGATTTCATTCTGATTGTGGTTGATTTATATAAATTAAATGTGTATTATCAAAGGTTTATTGACCTTGACAATGGTGGTTGGCATCATTAGCTTCAATTTGACCGCCGCATAGGTATTGCAGAATTCGCCCAAAGATTATACAAGCGGATGGATCCTAAGCAAAAAGAAAAGCGTTGGATGTTAAGCGCCGATTTCGGGGGGCTGTGAATTCGTGAAAGCAATGGTGTTAAACCGGCTGACCACTATCGCTGAAAACAAAGAACCGCTTGTGCATGTGGACATGCCGGAGCCGGTTCCTGAAGGTAACGAACTTTTGTTAAAGGTCTCCGCATGCGGCGTTTGCCACACCGAGTTGGATGAAATCGAAGGTCGCACACCCCCGCCGAATTTGCCGGTGGTGCCGGGACATCAAATTGTCGGTCGCGTAGTAGCGAGTGGAGATCGCGTTACAAAGTTCAGCATGGGTGACCGCGTCGGCGTGGCCTGGATCCATTCTACCTGCGGTCGTTGTTCTTTATGCACAAGCGGCGCTGAAAATTTATGTGCCGCATTTAAGGCCACCGGCAGGGATGTGCATGGTGGTTACGCTGAATTTATGACCGTAGTTGAAAATTTTGCCTATTTCATC
>JASFJF010000431.1:0-3882 GCA_050122255.1 Desulfobacterales bacterium | reverse complement strand
GTTTAAATTGGAATCAGATCGATCAGATTACCCGTACCGAAAATACGACCGCAACCGAAGAAAAGATAAAGCTGCAGGGGGGAATAATGGTCGCGCTGGAAAATTTTAGGTATCAATCTTTTACCTGGCGCCCGGTTGAAGCTGACATCGCCTTTGACAAAGATGGTACCCGAATCGTCGTGCACAGGGCAGACCTCTGCGGCATCCAATTTCCCGGTATTTTTAAGGTTACAGGCGACACGTTTGAGCTCGATTTTAAGCCAGTCGCCAAAGAGTTGGACCTGGACAGCAGCCTGACCTGCCTGTTCGACAAACAGCATTTAATGGCAGGCAGCTTTGATCTCAACGGGAAACTTTTGGCCAAGGCAAAGCCCAGTGCATTTCCTAAATCCCTGACCGGAAACATGGCATTCAACTCCAATGACGGCCGCATATACCGGTTCGGCATGCTGGCTAAAATATTTGCATTGCTGAATGTTACCGAAATCTACCGGGGCGAGGTTCCGGATTTGAAAGGCAAGGGCTTTGCGTACAATTCGATGACGGCCAGAGGCGTATTTGAAGACGGCAGGCTGATCATCTCCGATACCTCCATCGACAGCCCATCGATGGGCATTGCCATTGAGGGCGATATCAATCTGACCGAAAATAAGGTTAATCTGGTCGTGCTGGTGGCCCCGTTTAAAACCGTCGACCGCATCGTTAAAATCATTCCGCTGGTTGGCAACATAATGGGCGGTAATTTGATTTCGATTCCATTCAGGGCAGTTGGTGACCTGGGTGACCCGGATGTTATCCCGCTATCACCGACTGCGGTGGGCTCCGGGTTGCTTGGCATTCTGGAAAGAACCCTCAAGCTGCCGATAACCATCATCCAGCCGGTTCTTCCCGGTTCAAAAGACAAAACTGCGGCAGAAGAAAACAAGTCACCTTTGCCGTCACCCTAAAATCAGCATTTTTCCTTCTTGACTTTCTTATCAACCGTACTCAGTATTTTACAGGAATCGCTTATTCGAAATGCTCGAGTAAAGCCCCTGTAGCCACGAGGGGCACGAAAAACACGAAAAGACAAAAGTAATATTGGGTTTTATCCCTATGCAATCTTTATGTTCTTGGTGGTGAGAATCCTATCAGATACTGTAAATTAGGTTTTCACAGATAACCACCTTACTGAATACGAATAGATACCGATAATTTCAAATCAAGGAGATCGATCATGGCTTATACATGTAAAAACTGCGGTGCAGTTGCCAATGCACCCGGGCATCTGTGCAATCCGTGCGGCGATAAGGCCAAATGCAGTTTCTGCGGGGCGACCGAAACGGATCACACCCATCAGTGCAAAGACAAACTGGCTGCTATGAAATTTGTATGTGGCGGCTGCGGGCGTGTGGCAATGGAGCAAGAACATCTTTGCAAGCCGACACCCATTGCATAGATCCCCAAACACACAAAGGGCGGCTTGAAGAGGCCGTCCTTTTTTACATAAAAACTGAAGAATCTGACCCATAAACAAATTCATCCATTAAACGGCAGATGATCCATGAACGAGAAGCCCCTTGCATATGAACAGGGCCCCATCCGACCGCCCAATGAAGCGCGCAGCCTGCTGCTACGCTTGACGCGCAACTGTCCTTGGAACCAGTGCCTATTCTGTCCGGTCTACAAACACGCTAAATTTTCGCTGCGCAGCGTCGATGAAATCAAGCAGGACATTTTAGCGGCAAAGCAAATGGCCGATGAGATCAAAGCGCTTTCAGCCAAACTGGGGCACAACGGCGCTGTCAATGATACCGTGATCAGCACCATCTTCAATCAACCCGCCTCCAGCCAATATCGCAGTATTGCTGCATGGCTGTATTATCAGACGGATGCCTGCTTTTTGCAGGATGCCGATAACCTGATCATGAAAACAAAGGATCTGGTGGCGGTTTTGCAGTTTCTAAAACAACAGTTTCCGCAAATTAAACGCGTGACCACTTATTCCCGATCCCGAACCGTTATTCGAAAATCCGTGGGGGCATTGACACAAATTCGCAAAGCCGGCCTGGATCGTGTTCATATCGGCCTGGAAAGCGGCTATGATCCGTTGTTAAAGCTGATGAAAAAGGGCGTTACCGGCGCACAGCATATTGAAGCCGGAAAACGGCTCCTGGCAGCCGGTTTGGAAGTATCCGAATATGTGATGCCCGGTTTAGGCGGCCAGGAGATGTGGCGTGACCATGCCATTGAAACCGCCAAAGTACTCAATCAAATCAATCCCCACTTTATCCGGCTTCGCAGCCTGCGGGTACCGGACCACGTGCCGTTGTACAGCCGGCTGGAGAATGGCAGCTTTACAATGCAAACCGATGATATGCTGGCCGAAGAAATCGGGCTATTCATACAAACTCTGGATGGCACCACCAGCACGGTAACCAGTGATCATATCATGAATCTGCTCGAGGAGGTTAGCGGCAGGCTGCCGGATGATAAGCAAAAAATGCTGGCTGTCATTCGAGCCTATCGGGAGCTTTCGGATGAAGACCGCCTGATTTACCGTGCCGGCCGCCGCGGTGGTGCCTATCGCTCGACCGATGATTTGAAGCGTGATCCGGCGACCTATCAAAAAATTAAAAACCTGATTCAAACCGTGGAGCAAGCGGAAGGCCCGCAGGGGATCGAAAGAATGATCTCTGAAATGGTCGACCGGTACATTTGATGATTTCGACTTTCTACGAGGTCAAAGATACCAAGCGTGCAAATGACGTCTAGTTCTTATTTGCGGAGTATTGAAAAATGGAATCCATTCGCATCCTGGGAACCGGCTCGCATGTCCCGCCAAAACGGCTGACCAACGATGATCTGCAGAAAATGGGGCTGGACACCACCGATGAATGGATCCGCAAGCGCACCGGCGTGGCGGAAAGAAGAATAGCAGATCCGGATGTCACGGCAGCCGACCTGGGGTGTGCCGCCTCCCAGAAGGCATTGAAGGCAGCTGGCCTGACGGCCAAAGACATCGACTTAATCATCATGGCCACCATCACGCCGGATACGTGCTGTCCGTCAGCCGCCAACTGGCTGCAAGCCAAACTGGACGCCTCCCGGGCGGTAACGTTTGATGTCACGGCAGCCTGCTCCGGCTTTATTTTCGGTTTAAACGTGGCCGAACAGTACCTCAGAAACAAAAGCAGCAAAAGGGTCCTTGTGGTGGCTTCCGAGATTATGACCCGAACACTGGATTGGACCGATCGTTCAACTTGCATCCTGTGGGGCGATGGTTCCGGCGCCGCCGTGATGACGCTGGGAACAGAGGGCCACGAGCTGCTTTCCAGCCACATCCACACCGATGGCGCCAACGGCCAAGACCTGCTGCTGCCCGGCGGTGGTTCCAAAACCACCCCAATTTGCCATCAAAGCGTCGAAGAGGGCCGCCACTACCTGAACATGATCGAAGCCAATTTGAGTTTTCGCGTGGCCGTGCGCCACTTTATCGATGCTATAAACGAGGCCCTCGAATCCAACAATTTAAATGTGGCCGATGTCGACTGGTTCATTCCCCATCAAGCCAATATTCGCATGTTCCAAAATATTGCCCGATCGTTAAAGATCCCCTTTGAGCGCTTTTACCTGACGCTGCAAAAATATGGTAATATCTCCTCAGCCTCGTGCGCCATTTCTCTGGATGAAGCCGTGCGGGACGGCAGCATAAAGGTCGACGATTTAATCTGCTTGCCGGTTTTCGGAGGTGGGTTGACCTGGGGCAGTGCGTTGATACGATGGTAGTGTTATTGATATCCGATGGTTTTTTTCACTTGATTCACAATTTGCCCTGCAACATAGGTAATTTCGTTGACTTTCAATCCGTAAGCCGCAATCGCCATTACGGCCAGAAAGGTG